>DATHPL010000335.1:0-3547 GCA_035483915.1 Bradyrhizobium sp. | reverse complement strand
AGCACGGCGCCGATCTTGCGCTCACCCAGGATTTTGATCGCGGCCGAAAGTTTCTCCTCCGGCGGAACGCTCTGGATTTGGTGACCTTTGGTATCGAGAATCGCACGTACCGTCATTGTCGTCTCCCTGAAGCAAATCGCGCCCTTGAACGAGCGCCTTCTTGGTTCACGTTAGAGTCTTCAAACAACAGTGTGGCGCCGATTTAGTTGCGGGCGCCTGGATTGCGGATACGGCTTGAAAAGCACATCACGGTCCATGCCGTGCCGCTATTTTACAAATGATGGATGAAATCGTCCGGTCCCGCAAGCGGCGATAATGGGATTCAGATTTGATCTTGCGATGACGCACTTGCAGCATCGCCAGCCGTGCGCGGAACCGGATCGAACAGGGAAAACAACAAAAGTCCGGCCAAAAAGCCACCGATATGGGCCTGCCAGGCGACATTGACGCCCTCGGTGCCGATCCCAATCGATCCCAGGCCGAACACGATATTGACGCCAAACCAGATCGCGAGAAAGGAAAGCACGCGGCGATCGCGCAAGGCCCGCCACAATGGCTGCGCGGGCACCTTGGCGGCGGCGTTCGCATTGCTGCGGTCGAAGGAGAGAAAACTGCCCCGCACGAAGGCAAAGCGAATCGCAGCCGCCATGGCGCCGGAGACCGAGGCGGAGGCGCCGATCATCGCGTCCAGCCCGTGCTCATTGGTCAACAGGTACGCCAGCGCGCCAGCGGCCGCCGTCACCGCCATGAAGACGAAAAACCGCAGGCTTCCGAAACGGCGCGCCAACGCGCTGCCGAACGGCAACAGCCACAAGACGTTGAAACCGATATGGGTGAGATTGGCGTGCAGCAGCGAATAGGTCACGAAAGTCCAGACCTTGGCGCCCTCGCCGCCCGGGATGCCGCCAACCAAGAGCGTCGAATCGTAACGTTTGGGGATGAATCCGAAGACGTCGATGACCCAGTTCTCGAGGTCGCGTGGCAACAGCACGTGTAAATGAATGACAGCCAGCAGCACGATATAGGCGGTGAGCGCCCCCGGCAGTGTCAGGAGCGGCTCGCGCGCGGCCGGTGCCGGCTCCGGCAAGGTTTCCGGCGGAAATTCTTCGGGTGGAGATTCCAAGGGGTTGGCGACCTCGGCGTTTGAGAGCAATGCGCCCCATTAGAGGGTTTTGCGACCAAGTGGAAGCTGGATCGGACCAAGCAGTTACGATAGATCAATCGAACGAAACAAAAGCCGGAACGCCTAGGAAATAGGCCGTTGGGAGAGAAGCGCCATGGATTTTCACCGCAGAACCATCTTGCGCGGTCTTGCCTCGCTTGCTGTTCCGTTTCCCGCTCTCCTCACGCCCGCCGCGGCGGCTGACAAAGTCAAAATTGGGTTCCTCCTGAAGACCATGCAGGAAGAGCGCTATCAGCGCGACAAGGCCGCCTTCCTCGCCAAGGCCAAGGCGCTTGGCGCCGAGGTGATCTTCGACTCCGCCAACAACGACGAACAGACGCAACTGGCGGCATTCGAAAACATGCTGTCGCGCGGGGCGCAAGCGATCGTGCTGCAGCCTGTCAATACCGGCACCGCCGGCGGCATGGTCACCTCAGCCCACAAAGGCGGCGTGAAGGTGATCGGCTACGACGCCATGCTGGTCAACGGCCCGCTCGACGCCATGGTGATGCAGGACAGCTGGGCGGTCGGCAAGCTTCAGGCGGAAGCCATGGTGGCGTGGCTGAAGGCGAAATATGGCGCGGCGAAAGGCAATGTCGTGCTGATCCGCGGACAGCCGGGCGATTCCAACGCCAATACGATGAGCAGCGGCGTGCTCGAAGTGCTCAAGGCCAACCCCGAGCTCAAGCTCGTCGCCGACCAGTCGCACGAGGGATGGTCGCCCGACAAGGCGATGGCAACCACGGAAAATCTTTTGACCAAATCCGGCAACAAGATCGATGCCGTGATCTGCAACAACTCCGGCATGGCGCGAGGCGTCATCGCGGCGCTCGACGGACAGGGGCTCGCCAGCGCGGAGAAGATTTTCGTCGCCGGTTCCGACGCCGACCTCGTCAACATTCAGTATGTCGCGCAAGGCAAGCAGGCCGTGGACATCTGGAAAAAAATCGATCCGCTGGCCGAGAGCGCGGCGGAAATCGCGGTGAAGCTGGCAACCAACCCCGACAAGGAGGCGAAGTCCCTCTTCAAGGTCGACCGGATGATCAACAATGGTGCCGTCGACGTGCCGACGCTGGTGACGGAGGTCGTGCTGGTCGACAAGAGCAATCTCGACCAGACGATCATTGCGGAGGGGTTTTACACCCACAAGCAGGTCTACGGAAAATAGCCTGCGCTAAGCGATCAGCTGCTTTTCTGCGGCGACGTCGGTGCGGCCGGTGAGTTCGGAATATTCAAGGATCGGGTACGGCCGCCCCATCAGGTAACCCTGCACTTCGTTGCACGATTCGGCGGCGAGAAAATCAAGCTGGGCCTTGGTCTCCACCCCCTCCGCGAGCACCGGCAGATCAAGCCCGTGCGCCAGACCGATGACGGCGCGCACGATGGCCGCCGACTGCGGGTTGCTTTTGACATTCGATATGAATGACTGGTCGATCTTGATCTTGTCGAACGGAAACGATTGCAAATAGGACAGCGAGGAATATCCGGTGCCGAAGTCATCCATGGCAATGCGAACGCCGAGCGACTTCAGGCGGCGCAGGATCGAAAGCCCGCGATCGAAATCCTCGACCAGCACGCCCTCGGTGATTTCAAGCTCCAGCCTCGTCGGCGAAAGGCCGGTTTCCAGAAGCACCGAATGCACCAGACCGGGGAGATCGCCGTGGCGGAACTGGATCGGCGAGAGATTGACTGCGATCTGCAGCGGTCGTTGCCAGCCTGCCGCTTCGCGGCAGGCCTCGCGGAGAACCCATTCGCCGATCTGGATGATCAGCCCGCTTTCCTCCGCAACCGGAATGAAGGTTGCGGGTGAAACCATGCCGCGCTGCGGATGGTGCCAGCGGACCAGCGCCTCGAACCCGATTACCTCGCCGTCGATCTTGGCCAGCGGCTGATAGTGCAGACGGAACTCGTTTCGATCCACCGCCGAGCGCAATTCGCGCTGGATGGCGCGCCGTTCGCGCAACCGGTTATCCATTTCGATTTCGAAGAAACGGGTCTTGCCACGGCCTGCGGACTTGGCGCGGTAAAGCGCGGCATCGGCATTGTTGAGCAGCGTCGTGGCGTCGGTCCCGTCCGCCGGGAAAATCGCAACGCCAATGCTGAGACCGACGCGCAGATTCTGGCCGTTCAGATTCAAATCCCCGGCGACGGCCGCGTGAAGCTCCCCGGCCAGCATTTCGGCGACCGCAGGCTGATCTCCCACCGGCGTAATGAGGATAAATTCGTCGCCGCCGAGCCGAGCCAGGTAGGATTCTCCGGCGAGCGTCCGCAGTTGTTGCGCCAGTGCACGCAGCAGATCGTCGCCGACCGCGTGCCCAAACGTATCGTTGACTTCCTTGAAGCGGTCGAGGTCGATACTCAGGACGGCGAACGACCCGTCGCTTG
>DATHPL010000334.1:0-3596 GCA_035483915.1 Bradyrhizobium sp. | reverse complement strand
CGGAACGAAGAAGAGCGTCGCCACGGTCGCGACCAGGAGCCCGCCGATCACGGCGCGGCCGAGGGGCGCATTCTGCTCGCCGCCCTCGCCGAGCGCGAACGCCATCGGCAGCATGCCGATGATCATGGCGAGCGCGGTCATGAGGACCGGACGAAAGCGGCTGTAGCCCGCCTCCAGCGCGGCCGTCGCGGCGTCCAGGCCCTGCGACAGGCCTTCTCGGCAAAAGCTGACGAGCAGGATGCTGTTCGCGGTGGCGATGCCCATGCACATGACGGCGCCCGTGAGGGCGGGAACCGACAGTGTCGTTCCGGTCGTGAACAGCATCCAGACGATGCCGGCGAGCGCGCCGGGCAGCGCCGTGATGATGATGAAGGGGTCGAGCCACGACTGAAAATTCACCACGATCACCAGATAGATCAGGACCACGGCGCCGGCGAGGCCGAAATAAAGCTGGCTGTATGCGCTCGTCATGGTGTCAACCTGACCGCCCAGTCTCACGTAAGACCCGCGCGGCAAATCCTTGGCCGTCTTCTGCAGGAGGCTCTCGATGTCGCCGGCGACCCCGCCCAGATCGCGCCCCTGAACAGCGGCGTAAATGTCGACCACCGGCTGGACGTTATAATGGGAGACGACACCCGCGCTCGGCCCCGGGGTGATCTGCGCCAACCCGCCGAGATATTGCGGCGTCTTCATGTTGGCGGAGGTGATCGGCAAGTTTTCGAGAGACGACAGGGTGTCGATTCGGTATTGCGGCAACTGGGCGACGATGGGGTAGGAGACGCCGTTCTTAGTGTTGAGCCAGAAGTTCGGGCGCACCTGGCTGCTGCCCGAAAGGGTGACAAGCAGACTATTAGCCGCATCGCGCTGCGTCAGCCCGACTTCATCGGCGAGCGTGCGGTCGACGTCCACGTTGAGCTGCGGGTAGTTGAAGACCTGCTGGATGCGCGCGTCCGCGATGCCGGGAATCCTGCGGACGCGCTTGAGCAAATCGGTGGCGTAGGCGTAGTTCGCCTCTTGGTTGTCGCCAATCACCTGGATGTCGATCGGTGCCGGTAGGCCGAAATTTAGAATCTGCGACACGATGTCAGCGGGAAGGAAGGCGAATGTTGTTCCCGGGAATTTCTCCGGCAATATCGTGCGGAGTTGCTTGATGTAGGCATCGGTGGGGCCGTGCCCCTCCCTCAAGGTAATCAAGGTGTCGCCGTCGCTCGGGCCGATTGTTCCCGTGTTCTGGTAGGCCGCATTGATGCCGCTGTAGGGCAGCCCGATATTGTCGACGATGCCGTCGATCTGGTCGGGCGGAATGGTCCGCCGAACGACCTGTTCAACTTGGTCGAAGAGGCGCGCGGTCTCTTCGATCCGCGTCCCGGGCTGAGCGCGAACGTGCATCAGAATTTGCCCGGAATCCATGGCGGGGAAGAAATTCTCTCCGAGGAACGGCGCGAGGCCGAACGAGACGATCACCGCCGCCAGGAAGCCGGCCATGAACCTCCTCGGTCGGCCGAGCGCAAGCAACAGCAACGAACGGTAGCCGTTGCGAACGCGCGAGAAGTGATGCTCGAATCCTTCCTGGAAGCGCCTCAACGGGTTGCGGCTGCGATGACGCGCAGCCGATCCACCGCTTTCAGCGTGAGCATGTCCGCCCTGCCCACGCAGGAGGGTATTCGCCATCGTCGGCACCAGAGTGCGAGACAAAATGAACGAGCCCAAGAGCGCGAAGATCACGGCCTCCGCCAGCGGAGTGAAGAGATAGCCCGCGACGCCGCCGAGTTGGAGCATCGGCACGAACACGATGCACAGGCACAGCAGCGTGACGAAGGCGGGAATGACGATCTGCTGCGCGCCGTCGAGGATGGCCGGTTCGATCTGCTTGCCCTGTTCGAGATGGTAATTGATGTTCTCGATCGTCACCGTTCCGTCGTCGACCAGAATGCCAACGGCGAGAGCCAGGCCGCCGAGCGTCATCACGTTGATGGTTTGCCCGAGCCAAGACAGCAAGGTCAGCGAGAACAGGATCGCCAGCGGTATCTCGATGAGGATGATGACCGTCGACCGCCAGTTGCCGAGGAAGAGCAGAATCATCAAGCCGACCAATGCGGCGGCGAGCGCCGCCTCGCGAATGACCCCGGACACCGCGGCCTTGACGAAGATCGACTGATCGCCAAGCGCGTGCAGATTGAGGCTGGACGGCAGGCCGGCTTCAACCCGGGGCAAGATCGATTTGACGCCATCGATGACGGCAAGCGTCGAAGCGGAGCCGGCCTTCAGGATCGTCATCAGCACCGAGTGCGCGCCGTTGACGCGGACCAGGTTGGTTTGCGGCGGCGAGCCCTCGTGGACGAAGGCGACGTCGCGGATGTAGATAACGGTGCCATTGACCTTCTTCACCGGAAGGTCGTTAATCCGATCGAGCATAGTCGGACTGGCATTGAGCGCAACGTTCCAGTCAAATTTGCCCAGCTTCTGATCGCCTGCGGGCAGGATCAAATTCTGCACGGAGATGGCGTTGAGGACATCGTCGGCCGAAACGTTGTGGGCCTGCATAGCCTGTTGGTCGAGATCGACCTGAGCCTGGAGAATCTTACCGCCATAGGGCGAGGGCACTGCGGCGCCCTCGACGGTCGCAAGCTGCGGGCGGATGAAATTCTGCCCCTCGTCGAAGAGATTCATCTCCGGCAGCTTCTTGCTCGACAGGGCGAGCTGCAGGATCGGCACGGTCGCGGCGTTGTAGCTGAGGACGTAGGGCGGCGTGATGCCCGGCGGCAGAAGCTTCAACACCGTCTGCGATGCGGCGCTGACCTGCGCCAGCGCGGCGGCAATGTCCACGCTCTTCCGAAAGAAAATCTTGACCACGCCGTAGCCGCTGAGCGACTGCGACTCGATGTGCTCGATGTCCCCGACTTGCGCGGTCAAGTAGCGCTCGTAATAGGAGATGACGCGATCGGACATGTCATTCGGCAACAGACCGTTGTAGGTCCAGACGACGCTGGCCACCGGAATGTTGATACTCGGGAAGATGTCGGTCGGCGTGTTCAACGCCGCCCGCACGCCGAAAATCGCGATCAGAATGGCGAGCACGACGAACGTATAGGGTCGTTGCAACGCGACCCGGACGACCCACATTTCAGTGAACTCCCTCGGGAGCGCGATTTAGATACCGCGCAGCGGCGATCGCGGCGGGCTCGACTGCCCGAAGCGGAGGAATGGTCGCCCCGGGTTGCCAGCCCCCGCCGAGCGCCTTGTAGAGGCCGACCAGAGACTCCGCCTCGATCTGTTGGGCCGAGACATATTGCTGCTGGAGGTCGAACTGCTGCCGCTCCGCGTCCAAAACGTTCAGGTAGTCGGTCAAGCCGTCTCTGTAACGGTCGGTGGCGAGTTGGGTGGACAGGTGGGCCGCGGTCAGCGCGCGATCGAGGTTGCGCAGACTTTCCTGCTGCGCTCGATAGGAAACCGTGGCGTCGTCGACTTGTTGCACCGCGGTCAGGATCGATTGCTTGTAGGCGGCCAGTTGTTCGCGCGTCGTCAGATCCGCGATCTCGATCTGGGCGTCGAGCGCCCCGAAATCGAGGAGGGGCCAGTAAGCGCCCGGCCCGATC
>DATHPL010000333.1:0-3338 GCA_035483915.1 Bradyrhizobium sp. | reverse complement strand
TCGGTTTCTTCCAGCAACAGGACAATCATCTCGCGCTGGATCGGATCGTCCTCGACCACCAGGGCAGTCGGGCGAAATGGTTTTGATTGTCCCATCGTTGTTCCTCCCTTTCCAATTGATGACAAGTCATCGGAGTTGCAGATGGTTCGCGGGATGGTTGCTGAAAGATCGATCAGTTCCGGGGAACGGAACTGGCGTTTTCAAGAAGTGCAGATTCCGAAATGAGGCGAGGGCGCGGCAGCGCTTCATGAGGAGTCCGGGTGAGGCCGCAGCTTCGTCGACGAGCGCGCGGTTCAGTCGAATTTAATGCCGAGCCGAAATTCAGTACGCCGGATCACCTGACACGGTATCTCCAGGCCATCCTCTGGAATCACTAACGTGAATTTCGCAGGGGCGTTCTTGACGTCAAAAACTTCCAGTGATGCGCCGGTCAGCGACAGGTCGCATACCGTGCACGAAATTTTGTCGCCGCCGTACTTGATGAAAGCAGGCTTCCTGACGCGGTATCTCGGTGCGGCTCGGTCTTCCGCCATGTGTCAGCTATTAGACGATAAAAACTAAAGTTCCATTGATGGACCGCCGGGAAGCTCCATCCCTTTAGCCGAGGGTGCGCCTGTCATTCGAGGGCGCGGCAGCGGGCAGAGGTACCCCGTTGCTGAGGCCGTTATCTTTCACCTCTCCCCGCATCCGCCCTCGCTCTTCGAGCTACGGCGGACGGGCGCGGGAGAGGTGACTTCAAGCAGCGTCAGCGGTTCACCTCACCCCGCGATCGAACCCCAGTTCGAAGCAAGATTCTCCGCCGCGCGCAGCGACAGCGCGAACACCGTGTAGGTCGGGTTCGACGCGCCGCAGGTCGGGAAGATGCCGGGGCCGGCGACATAGAGGTTCGGCACCTCGTGGGTCTGGCCAAAACTGTTGACGACGGAGTTATCAGCGGCGGTGCCCATGATGGTGCCGCCCATCAGATGGATCGCCGGCATCGCGGTGCGCACCTGCCATACTTCCTTGGCGTCGGTGGCGTGGCCGATCTTCATGCCTTCGTCGAGATTGGCCGTCCACAACGCCACTTCGTTGTCGTCATAGTTGTGGGTGATCTTGGCGAGCGGCATTCCGAACTCGTCCTTCTGGCTGACGAGTTCGACACGGTTCTCGATCTTCGGCTGCTCCTCGCACGCCGCCGTGTAGCGCGTGTAGCCCCTGACGGCGCGCTTCATGAAGGCGGCAAGTTCAGCCCCGAACAGTTCGGGCCGCGAGTTGTGGATGCCGGTCAGGCCGCTCACCTTGGCGGCGGCGCCGACCGCAAACAGCGTCGAGCCGAACGCGCCTTTGTGCGCGGTCTTCGAATAGCGCTCATACGACATGAACTGGCCGCCGATGGTGCCGCGTGCGGGCTCCAGATCGTCGTCGAACATCGCGTTCGTCACCGCCGTGAAGTGTGTCATGATGAATTTGCCGACCAGCCCGCTTGTGTTCGCGAGACCATTGGGATGTTTGTCGGTCGATGAATTGAGCAGCAGCCGCGGGTTTTGCGCGGCCCATGAGGCGCAGATCACGACGCTCGCCGGCTGAACGTGTTTTTCGCCGTCGCGGTCGACATATTCAAGCCCGGTCGCCTTCTTGCCGGTGGCATCTGTGAGGACGCGCGTCACCGTGCTCCACGCCCGCACCTCGGCGCCTGCCGCGCGGGCTTCGCCGAGATACGTCACCAGCGGATTGGCGAGCGCGCCGATCGGACAGCCGACATGGCACCAGCCGTCATAGATGCAGCCGGGCCGGCCCTTGAAGTCGGTCGAGTTCATCGCGACCGCCGCCGGCACCAGGCGAATGTTGTTGGCGGCAAATCCCTTCTGCCAGACCTCGCCGTTCTTGAAGGTCTTCATCGGCGGCATCGGATAGTCGCGGCCTTTGGGCCGCCACAGTTCTTCCGCCTTGGCGTCGCCGGAGATTCCGATGTCGTGCGCGACCTTGTCGTACCACGGCGCGACATCTTCGTAAGCAATGGGCCAGTCGTGGGCGCGGTTGTGCTCGCTCTTGATCTTGAAATCGTTCGGCAACAGACGCGGCACATTGGCGAACCAGTGCAGCGCGGCGCCACCGACGCCCCAGCCGCCGTGATAGCCGATCGGCGCGACCTGCTTGCCCTCGAGAATGAAGGGAGGTCCGGCCGGCTTGATGCGACGGCCCCACAGGTCCGACGAGATCAGATCTGAAGCCTGCCAGTCCGGTCCGTTGTCGATCAGCACCACCTTCTTGCCGGCTTTCGCAAGCACGGCCGCGAATGTCGAGCCGGACGCACCGGCGCCCGCGATCACGACGTCGACTTTTTCCAGGTTTTTTTCTTGGACTTTTTGCGTCGCCATGATCACCACCTCTTGTCGGGTTCGATGTGCGCCATGTAGGGGACGCCGAGGGACTCGTAGCCCTCCATGGTGCCGTACATGACATCGACGCTGTCGCTGCGCAGGACGAAATAGACCAGGCCCGGCGGCGGACCCTGCCAGCCCTCGATCTTGTTCTGGCGAAGCGCATCGATGAAATCGTGCTGTTCGGTTGCGTTAAGCGCAGCGAAGCGTTTGCCGCTGCGCGCGTTGGCCGCCTTGTCGATGCCGGCGATCGCCGCGCGGTAGAAGTTGATGTAAGGCGGCTTGACGTTGACGATGCGCGCCTCAAGCAGCGCCTCGCCGGGGGTGACCGAAACCTGCTGGTCGATGAAGTGCGCCACGCCAGCCTCGCGCGCGCCGGGCAACAATGTCTCGCCGAGCGCCTCCAGCGCCTCGGCTTCCTCGGCCTTGAGCGTGCGGAACGGCACCCCGCGGGCACGCGCCTCGCCGGGTGACATCAGGATTTCGGCGCCGCCGAGTGTAAAAGCAAAGAGGCCCATGCCGGCCCCCTTGAGAAAGACGCGCCGCTGCAACTCGCCCAGCGGTTTGGGTTCAGCGCCCATTGGGTTTCTCCCTTTTTGATCAGACGCTAAACGCGCCGTTTGGAATCGATCTAAGGGGGAATGAACGCTAAAGAACCAAGCTAATCAAGCGCATGCCGCGCCGATTTCGAGAGCAGCGCGAACAACTTTATGTCAGGTGTGCGTCGGTACATTTGGTGCGAGGCACCGCACCCTGTTGTCGTCCCTGCGTTCGCAGGGACGACGTGAGTGGGTTGCCTCTTAGGCGTTCGCGCCACCGTCGACGGTCAGTGCCGTGCCGGTGATGTATTTGGCCTTCTCACTCGCGAGGAACGCGACCGCATTGGCGATGTCGTCCGGCTTGCCATAATGACCCAAGGCCATGAACTGCCGGAGCGCGTCGCCGAACGGGCCGTGTGCCGGATTCATGTCGGTG
>DATHPL010000332.1:0-2553 GCA_035483915.1 Bradyrhizobium sp. | reverse complement strand
CGAGGTCGAGGAGCGTTTGCGGAAGGACAAGGACCACAAGATCAAAGCGATTTTGGTGGTTCAGGTCGACACGGCGTCCGGCGCCCACAACGATATCGAAGCGATCGGCAAAGCCATCAAATCGGCCGGCCATCCCGCACTCTATCTGGTCGACACCGTGGCTTCGCTCGGCTGCATGCCGTTCGAGATGGACGCCTGGGGCATCGACGTCGCGATGTCCGGCTCGCAGAAGGGCCTGATGACCCCGCCGGGCCTGGGCTTTTGTGCCGTCAACGACCGCGCCAAAGAAGCGCACAAGAAGGCCAACCTGCGCACGCCCTATTGGGACTGGACCGAGCGCGACATGGCCGAGAACTACCGGAAATTTGGCGGCACGGCTCCGGTTCATCTGCTGTTCGCGCTGCGTAAGGCCATCGACATGATCCACGAGGAAGGGCTTGAGAACGCCTTCCTGCGCCATCGCCTGCTGGCCGAAGCGGTGCGCTCGGCGGTTTCGGTCTGGTCCGAAGGACAGGTGTTGAGCTTCAACGTCGCGGAAGCCGGCGAACGGTGCAACACGGTTACGACGGTGCTGATGGCCGACAGCCACGACCCGGCCAAGTTGCAGCGTTACTGCAAGGAGAAATGCGGCGTGGTGCTGGGCGTCGGAATCGGCGAGCTGACCGGCCAGGCGTTCCGGATCGCCCATATGGGCCACGTCAACGCGCCGATGATGCTGGGCACGCTGGGCGTCATCGAGGTCGCGCTTCAGGCGCTCGGCATTCCCCATGGCAAAGGCGGCGTCGAGGCCGCGATCGGCTATCTCGGCGCCAACGTTCCGGCGTGACACTTTAGGCGCTGTACGCCGAAATCCGGGCGCGGGGAGCTTTCCGGCCGCCCCGCATTCGTGCTTATATTGATCTTGCGATAAATAAGCGCGCATTCCGCAACAACGGACCCGTTTCCGTCGCAATCAGGTCTCCGCCAGAAGGCGTCGATCTGGTCGCGGCGGAATGCGCGAAAAAACTGCAGGGAGCGGTTAATTGGCGTCGGTTGAATTGCGTGACCTCACCAAGCGATTTGGACCGGTGACGGTCGTTGATAACGTCGCATTGCGTATCGACCACGGGCAACTCGTCTGCCTTCTGGGTCCCTCCGGCTGCGGCAAGACGACCACACTGCGGCTGATCGCAGGTTTCCTCGAGCCGACCTCCGGCGAAATCCATGTCGGCGACCGCCTGGTGTCTTCGGCGGCGCGCACCCTGCCGCCCGAGCAGCGCAAGATGTCGATGATCTTCCAGAGCTACGCTTTGTGGCCGCACATGACGGTCGCCGAGAACATCACCTACGGACTTCGCTTGCGGAAGCTTGATCGCGACACCATCGCCAAGAAACTCAAGGCGATCCTGCAAACCACCAAGCTCGAAGTCCTGGCCGAACGCTATCCCGGCGAATTGTCGGGCGGGCAACAACAGCGCGTCGCGCTGGCGCGAGCGCTGGTCGTCGAGCCTGAAACGCTGCTGCTCGACGAGCCGCTGTCCAACCTCGACGCCAACTTGCGCGAAGAGATGCGCTTCGAGATCCGCCGGCTGCATGACCAATACCGCTACACGACCGTCTACGTCACCCACGATCAATCGGAAGCGATGACCACCGCCGACCTGATTGCCGTCATGAACGGCGGGAAGATCGATCAGCTCGGCACGCCGGAGGATATTTACGACCGGCCGCAATCGGAATTCGTCGCGCGTTTCATCGGCTCCAGCAACGTCATCAAGGGTATTGCCCGCGACGAGAGCCACATCTCGTTTTGCGGCGCGACCTTGCGCGTGGTCGGCGCGAAGCTTTCGGCCGATCAGGACGGAGCGGTCGCGATCCGCCAGCATGACATTCAGCTTTCGACCAGCGCGCCGGCCACGGCCGACAACACCGTCAAGGCAACGGTGACGCGGCAGGTGTTTCTCGGCGCCAACCGCGACTATGTGCTCGAGACCGCCGACGGCACCAACTTGCGTGCCGTCACCTCGCCGCAGATCGCGATTCCCGCCGGCACGGAAGTGTGGCTGACATTGCCGCCCGAGCGTTGCCGGGCGCTGAGCCGATAGTGGAGTGGATTTGACATTCGCTAACCCGTACCCGAGCATTCGAAATGCGAATGTCAAATCCAAAACTCCACTACAATTTATTTTCGCTAGTGGTCCTTTGATTCTAACATTTGCAAAAGGCGCCAGCCACATGGGGATGCAAATGTTAGAATCGGACCACTAGAGCGAGGGCGCGATGACGCGGCGAAAATTCTCCAGGCGCGGGATAATCAAGGGATCGGCCGCGCTGGGATTTGCGGTTTTTGCCTCACCGCTCAAGGCGGCAGCGCCGGAGCCTGTCGCGATCACGCCGCAACTGATCGACGCAGCCAGGCGCGAAGGCAAGGTGGTGCTCTATTCCGCCATGGATTTGCCGGTGGGCGAAAAGCTCGGCAACACCTTCCAGGCACAATATCCTGGTATCGAGGTGCAGATCGAACGCTCGGGTTCGGAGCGGCTGTTTCAGCGGATCGCCCAGGAATTTTCTTCC
>DATHPL010000331.1:0-6572 GCA_035483915.1 Bradyrhizobium sp. | reverse complement strand
GACCTCATCATCGTCGATGCCTATTCCTCGGACGCGATCCCGATCCATCTCGCCACCCAGGAGGCGATGAAGATCTACAAGGACAAGCTCTCACCGCAAGGCGTGGTGTTGATGCACGTCTCGAACCGGCATCTGGAATTGGCGAGCGTCGTCGTCGGCATCGCGGACGCCAACGGGATGAAGAGCTGGGTCTACAACGAAGATTCCGGCCGCGACGGCGAATATATCTTCGCGACCAATGTCGTGGTGTCGGCGCGCGACGAGGCCGATATCGGCAAGCTCGCTTCATCCGATAAATGGGACGAAACCGACGCCAAGCCGGATCAGCGGGTCTGGACCGACGACTATTGCAATGTTTTAGGGGCGGTTTATCGGCGGCTTCGCGACGGCGAGTAACATTAAAGTCTTTTTAGCTCCGCATCAGGCGAACGGGCGGAATTGAGGGAACTCGCAAGTTCCCTCCGGCGTTGATGGCATCGAAATGTCCCAATCGTGCCGCCGCACGCCGTATGGCAGTGCGACAATCGGCACCCAATCCGTGGGAGGAGATGTCATGCCGAACGTCAAATGGTTGTCGGTCGTTGTGTTGTCGGTCGCGCTGTCAACCGCCGCCTATGCGGCCGGACGCGGCGGTGGCGGTCATGGCGGAGGTGGCCACGGCGGTGGCGGTGGTCATGGTGGCGGCGGTTTCCACGGTGGCGGCGCACACTTCGGCGGTGGTGGTCACGGCGGCGGTGCGCATTTCGGCGGCGGTGGTGGGCGCGGTTTCCACGGTGGTGGCGCGCGGTTCGCCGGAGGTGGCGGACGGCATTTTGGCGGCCGGGCGGCCGTCTCGCATTCGGGCGGCGGCAGGGCGGCGGCATTTTCGCGCGCCGCCGGCGGCAGCAGTTTCCGCGGCAATCGCGCCGGCAATCCAGCAGGTCAGAACAACCGCGCGGCAAATCTCCGCGCCAACGCGGTTCACCATGCACTCGCCGCGGGTGCCGTGGCCGGCGCGCTGCATAATCACAGCGCTTTGAACAATCCCGCGGCCCGCGCGCATATCACCTCGGCAGCGGCAACCGCCGGATGGCGCGGCCACGGCCGTGACGGCGGCTGGTGGCGCCACAGCCATGGCGGCTATGGCTGGGTTGGTCCGCTGTTCTGGCCGTTCGCCTTTTACGATCTCTCTGATTACGCGATGTGGGGCTACGATCCCTCGCTGTGGGATTACGGCTACGGCGACATCTATGCCGGCCTGTTTGCGCCTTACGGCTATGACGATTTGAGCGGCTATCTTCCGTCCGGCAACGCGGCGTCCGGTGGCGCCAGCGCGGCGTCGAACCAACCGAGTGAACTGGCGCAGATGTGCGGCGATGACAGCCAGGACATCGCGGGCCTTCCGATCGACCGGATCCAGCAGGCGCTCAACCCCAATGACGAGCAGCGCAAGGCGCTCGACGATCTCGGCAATGCGTCGATCAAGGCCGCGCAGATCATCAAGGCGGCCTGTCCGAAAGACGTCGCTTCGACCGCGCCTGCTCGTTTGGCGGCGATGCAGTCGCGGCTGGAGGCGATGATCTCGGCGGTGCAGACCGTTCAGCCGCCGCTCGATCATTTCTATGGTTTGCTCAACGACGAACAGAAGGCGCGGCTGACGGCGTTGGGCCAGGATCAGCGGCGCGGCAGCAACAATGAAGGCGTGCTGGCGCAGGGCTGCGGCAATGGACAGGCCAACGCGACCGATTGGCCGGCGGCCGCCATCGAGAGCCGCGTCCATCCGACCGAAGCGCAGCGTGCGAGCTTCGACAACTTGAAGGACGCCAGCGCCAAGGCCGCCGATCTGCTTAAAGGAACCTGCGAACCCAACGAGGCGCTGACGCCGCCGGCGCGGCTATCGGCGGCCGGCAAGCGCCTCGACTCGATGCTGCAGGCGGTCGAGACCGTCAAGTCCGCGCTCGACAGTCTCTACAGCGAACTGAGCGACGAGCAGAAGGCGCAGTTCGAAGCCATCGGGCCCGGCCGGGATGTCGCGCAAGCGTCGGCTTCGGCGGGTGACGACAACGCCCCGGTGTCACGTCACTCGCGCCATCGCCATCACGCGAATGTCGTGGGCCTCGTTCGCCGCCTGATTGGATTCTAGGCGCGCTTCACGAGGCGCGGACGCGCGGCAGATCGGTGCTGGCGGCCGGGCTCGCGGCGATCACCGCGCGGCGGTCGGCCACCGCGTGGTGGAATTGTTCGAGCACGAGGCCATAGGCGGATAGGTCGCCTTCCTCGATCGCGCCGTCGTCGTAGCATTCCAGCGTTTCGCGCAGGAATTCGTCGGCTTCTTCCTGCAACGCATCGAGCTCCTCGAGGGAATTGGTCTTGCGCGCTTGCGCGATTGCCGAAAGCAACTTGTCCCGGTGCAACGTGGTGATGTTGCGCTCGTCGCTCTTTACGTAATGGCGCAGCCATGCCGCGCCCGAGCCGAGGACCGAGAGCAGCAGGATAGCGCCCCAGAAATAGTCGCTGTATTTGTCGAGGAAGGTTCGCTCGGTGCCGTCGATATAGGCCGCAGCACCGGGATGCGCCGGGATCGCCGAGTCCTTGTCGGTGTCCGGCTTCTGGATCTTCAAAGCCGCCGGATCGTCCCTGGCAAGCGCCGGGCGCACCTGAAACAGCGCGCGCGTGAAGGCGCCGACCGTCGTGTCCGACAGCGACTTAGGCGCCACGATCAGGTGATTCACGCTCACGGTATCGACCGTGTCTTCGGGACGGGCAGGCGCGCTCGTGAACGAACTGCCGGGAATTTCCTCGGACTCATAGAGCGGATGTTTGTGCGCGATCGTCTCCGAGACGTCGATCGGGATGAAGGCCGGCTCGCCGCGCAAGCGCGCGGTCGTGGTGATCGCATCGGTGGTGATCTTGCTGTCGAGCGGGCCGACCGTCATGAACGCGTCGATCGAGGGATCGCGCACCATGTCGGTGATCTGTGACGTCGAGAAGCGCGAGACTGCGACCTTGTCGGGGTTGAGTCCGGATTCGCTCAAGATCACCTTGAGCAGGTTGATATTGATCGGGGTGCGGCCGAGCACGCCAATGCGATGCCCTTCGAGATCGGCGATCTCCTTGATTTTCGCCTTGGTGTCCTTCTTGGCGCCTTTGCGCGGCGCGCCGGAAGGCGCCCACAGCACCACGACGTTCTTGCGCAGGATCGCGACCGCTCCAGCTCCCTTGGGCATCTCCTCGTCGGCGCGACCGACGGCCAGATCGGTTTCGCCCGTGCCGAGAAGCCCGAGGCTCTCCACCGCGCCGGCGGTCGAGATCACCGTCAGCCGGACCGGGCTTCCCTCGCTGGCAAAGGTCTGCGCCAGATTCTGGATCAGCCGTTGATCGTCGCTTCCCGCTGGCCCCACGGCAATGCGCAGGGTGGTCGGACGCCACAGCAGGAAAGCCGCGCCGGCGATCGCCGCGAAGATCAGGAGCGCGGCAGCGATCAGCAGAAATGGCGAACTTCTTTTCCGTCCTGCGGAAGCGGGGGGCGCGTTCAAACCGTCCGACACCGACATGTTGCCAACTTACCTGTGAGTCGTGATGTCCAGAGAACCTTACGAAGAAATCCTGCGAAGAAACCTTACGAGAACCTTACAAGGAAATGCGCCGCAACATCCTATCACGCCCCGTGGTCTTGCGGGCCAGGATTTGTGTTGGCAGCGGCTACACGGCCATCGCCAGTCCGCGCGAAATCGCGTAACCATGCTGTGCGTTAAGGAAGTTCGCGCGTTCCACTCGCCGATCATATCAGGTCGAGGGGGCCCGCGTTCAATTTGAACGTGATTTTGACAGAACTGTCGTGCCTGCGGATCGTTACATCACGGGCAGCTTGGCCCGACCGGGCGCGACAAGGTCAATGCGCTCACGTAAGGAGAGCGTGCCGTGCGATTGCGACGCCTGCTCAGCTTGACGCTCCTCGCCGTCGCTTTGGCGGCTTGTTCGCAGGAAATCGACTATACGCCCGAGCAGCGCTCCTGCATCGCGCAGCACTACGCGAGCTACGACGCCAAACAGATCAACCAATGTGTTGACGTGTGCCGGGCCTGCATGAGGGGCAATGTGGTGACGTGCAACACCTCGTGCAGGTTGCGCGGCGCGAGTTAGCGCTTGCCGCCGCAGCGGTAACCAGATGCGCAAAAGCCTGTCGCTGAGGGCTTGACCCGCCCCCGAAGGCATTGAATCATTAGTGCTTTCAGGCGTAAGCCAAAATGATTGAGATTGGTATTATTAGCATCATTGTGCTGGCGGTCGGCTATTGGGTCACGCTGTGGCTCATGGGCCGTCGTGACGACGTCCTGCACGGCGACTTCGTTCATGCCGAGCCCGGCACCGAGACGGCTGCGCTGTCGGATCGGCCGTTTCCTGCCAGACCACCGTTTCCCACGAAACCGACTCTGGCCAAAGCTGCCGTGGTCAAGCCTGCTGCGGCCAAGCCCGCTTCCGCTCAAGCGCTTCCCGCCGGGCCGTTACCTCCGTCACTGCCGGTGCCAGTCTCCGAGCGATTGGATACGCTGCAATCGCTGCTGGCGACCATCAAGCAGGACTTGAAGGACGCCTCGCAGCTTTAATTTCCGATCGAGGAAGAAACAGCTTCAGTTCCGGTAGTAGCCCGGCTGCTGTTGATAATAGCTGCGCGGCTGCTGGTACGAATTGCCGTAGCCGTCATAGGTCGGCTGCTGCTGTTGATAGTAATAAACCTGCCCGTCATAGGCGCGGCGGGTCGTGCGCGGCGCCGGATAGCGCTGGTCGGCTGAACTGCCATCGGCTGGATAAATGTAGCCATCGTCGGCGCGGGCCTGCGGCAAGATCTGGGGAGAAATCTGGCGTGGCGCCATTTGTGGTGCCAACTGCTGCGGTGCCATCTGCTGCGGCGCCAGCGAGGTGGGATCGCCGGCAGCAGCATCGCCGTATTGCGGAGCGTATTCCTGAGCGGGATCGCGGCGTGCGACGGCGGTCCTTGCCCTGGGATTGCGAGCCAGCGCGACCGTGGACGAACCGGTCAACGTAACGGTGGTATTGAGCACGCCTTGCGCTTCCACGAGGGCATAGAGCGTGGTGGCATTGGCGCGCGACAGCCGCACACAGCCGTGCGAGACCGGCGTGCCGAGGCGGCCTTCGGACTCGGTACCGTGGATCGCATGCCCGATCTTGGTGAAGAAGATCGAATGCGGCATCGGCGCGTCGTCGAATTCCTTGGAGTAGTGATCCTCTTCCATCCGGAAGGTGCGGAAGCTGCCGTTCGGCGTCTCATGCGACGGATTGCCGGTCGAGACCGGCCAGTGGTAGCGCTCAACGCCGTCGACGGCGACGGTCATCATCTGCGCATCCTTGTCGACGGTGATGGAGACTTTGGCCTGTGCGGCGCCGGCGGCAAACAGCATTAGGGTCGCAGCGATGAGAAGGGAACGCATTTTACTCTTGGCCTCCGGGCCTTTGACGATCGCACCACACTTCCCATCCCCGCCTGCCAGTATGCCCGAATTAGGGCCCTGGTTCCAGCGGCGCTTTGATGCACCACGCGATCGGGATCGTTAATGCCGAGCTTGCAGGGAAGGTCTGGCGTCACCATGGCGGCGAGGTGACGTTTCATCTTCTTTACCCTCGCATCTTCGTTACCGTCGCCTTTGTGTCCCGCGGATGAAAATGGAACTCAAAGCTCACGCCGGCGTTATCAACCTATTCATGGATGAGGTCAGACCAAGATGAACAAGGTAAAGACGATCAGGGCTGCGGTGCACCCCTTCGAGATGCCAGGTGCGCGTTGGCTTGCAGCACCCGCATTGGCGCTCGCGCTGCTCGCCGTCCCTCATTTCGCGCATGCGCAGGGCGTTGTGGGCGGGATGGAACGCGGCGCTGCTCAGGGCTCTTATGACGGCAGCCGCGTCGCGGGTCCGGTGGGTGGGGCCGTGGGTGGCGCAGTCGGCGCCGGTGTCGGCGGCGCGGTCGGCGCAGTTGACGGCATTCTCGGCATTCCCGGTCCGCGTTGTCGCGGCTACTACAACCGCTACGGCCACTGGCGCTGCTATCGGTATTGAGACTCTTCCGTTTACAGAACAGTCATTCCGGGGCGATGTGTAAGCATCGAACCCGGAATTTGACATTCGAGATTCCAGGTTCGCGCTAAGGCGCGCCCCGGCGACAAGCGCTACGCGCTTGCACTGGGGATGACTTGCTTTCGCAAGTCAATTCTTCAGCCGATATCCGGTCTTGAAGATCCACCACACCACGACCATGCAGATGACGAGGAATGCCAGCGTCATGCCGAGGCTCAAGGCGACGCTGACGTCGGCGATTTCGTAAAAGCTCCAGCGGAAGCCGCTGATGAGATAGACCACCGGGTTCAGCAGCGTGATGGTGCGCCAGCCCGACGGCAGCATGTTCACCGAATAGAAGCTGCCGCCGAGGAAGGTCAGCGGCGTCACCACCAGCATCGGGATCATCTGCAGCTTTTCAAAACCGTCGGCCCAGATGCCGATGATGAAACCGAACAGGCTGAACGTCACTGCCGTCAGCACCAGGAAGGTCAGCATCCAGATCGGATGATTGATGTGTAA
>DATHPL010000330.1:0-3357 GCA_035483915.1 Bradyrhizobium sp. | reverse complement strand
CCATGCTTGTTTGATCCTGGCCGATCACGGCCCCAGCGCTTGCGACCTCATAGGTAGCAAGAAAACGCGCAGATGCCGGGCGCACGCGCGTACCCACAGAGCGGATTGTCGGGGTAGGGTTAATGCTAGCGTCGCTCGGGCCAAGCACCTTGCATGATCGCTCGCCGCGTCAGCTTGACCAGTTCCAGCAGCATAGCTTCGCCGGCATCGACCAGCTGTTCCAGCGTGATGTCGGATGCTTCCTCTCGTGCGGAGCCGTCGCGGGCAATCAGGGGAACGTGAATGAACGACGCCAGCGCCGGCCCGGTGGGTTGTTGCGTTGCCTCAATCGCGCGCCAACTCAGGTAGTTGCAGAGATAGGCTCCAGCATCGCGCGAAAGCCGCGCGTCGATGCCGGTGACGCATGCGGCGTGAAGCAGGTTTGCCGTATGCGGGCCGAACGGCATGGCATCGGCGCCGTGCACGATCGACGTCTTTTGTGCGCGGTTGCCGTCCGCGTCCGGGAGATGCGTGGTGACGGCATTACGCGCCCGCGTCTCGATCCGCAGGTGAGCGGTACGCGCAGCAAGGCCGAACATCAAAAGTGCCTGCGGCCGGAATTGCGCGATCAGCTCGGGCAACTCGCGATCGACCGTCTGGTAGGTGACATGGAAAATGTGACCGGTCAGCGCCACGCGATCGAGCGCCGGACGACGGAGTTGCGTCAGCCGTTTCACCAGCGGCTCCGTCGGATTGAAAGGCGCGCCGGGAAACGGACCAAAGCCGGTCACAAGAATCCGCAAGCCCTCGCTCATCGCAGCATTTCCGCAATCTGTTCGGCGGCGAGCGCGGGCGAGATGCGGCCGGCCGCTACTTCGGTTTCAATCCGTTTTACCTTGGCGCGAACCGACGCATCGGAGCGCAACCGCGCCATGGTCAGCTGCTCGAACATCGACCACATCCATTTCACTTGCTGGTCCCGCCGGCGAGCATCGAATTCACCCGACGCGTTCATGGCGGTGCGGTGATCGAGAATTTTTTGCCATATCGTATC
Organism: Bradyrhizobium sp.; assembly: GCA_035483915.1. Lineage (GTDB taxonomy): Bacteria > Pseudomonadota > Alphaproteobacteria > Rhizobiales > Xanthobacteraceae > Bradyrhizobium. The sequence goes on along the minus strand of DATHPL010000330.1, from coordinate 2,324 downwards.
GATGCCGGTGCCGGTCAGCGCCGAATAGGTCAGGACGGGCGGATGCCAGTGTTCCGAACGGGGGGTGAGGATGTGCAGCGCGCCGCGATACTCGCCTGCTGCCAAATTGGCGCGTTTGATGTTGTCGCCGTCGGCCTTGTTGACCGCGATCATGTCGGCGAGTTCGACCAGGCCTTTCTTGATGCCCTGCAACTCGTCGCCGGCGCCCGGCAGCATCAGCGCCAGGAAGAAATCGGTCATGTCGCAGACGGCGGTTTCGGATTGCCCGATCCCGACGGTTTCCACCAGCACGACGTCGAATCCGGCGGCCTCGCACAGCAACATCGCCTCGCGGGTTTTCGCTGCGACGCCGCCGAGCGTGCCGGACGCGGGCGAGGGGCGGATATAGGCGTTGTCGGACGCGGACAGCCGCGCCATCCGGGTTTTGTCGCCGAGAATGGAGCCGCCGGTCCGGGCGGAGGAGGGATCTACCGCAAGCACGGCGACCTTGTGCCCGCGCTCGATCAGGAACATGCCGAGCGCATCGATGGTGGTGGATTTGCCGACACCCGGCGAGCCGGTGATGCCGACCCGGATCGCTTTGCCGGTCTCATGCAACAGCGCCTGGACCAGGTCGCGCGCCGCCGCCTGATGATCGCCCCGCCGGCTCTCGATTAGCGTGATCGCGCGCGCCAGCGCCGCGCGGTGGCCGGCACGAAGGTCGTTGGTGAGCGTGGCGATTTGGCTCGATTCGACGGTGGGACGTCTGGACATGCCAACGGTTTATATCGGATGGGCGCGGCAGACGAGAGACCAAAGCCTATTGTTGCGGACTGGTACACAGGCCCGGCCGGTGCGGCGCGCAATTCCCGCTCGGCTCCGGCAAATCATGGTTCTTCACCCGTCTCCGTTGGCCGCGTGCAGGTCGCCCGGAATTACTCCGCCGCCGGCCGCGAAACATCGATATCCCGGTGACGGCGGGTTAGTCCATTCCGCCGGGTTACAACCATTGCGCTCCAGGCGCGAGCGGCAGGCCTAGCCGGCCGCTTTGCCTGCCGCGGTGGCTTCTTTGACTTCGTCAAGCTTGCCGGTTCTGACGTCGTAGATAAAGCCGTAGATCGGGATGTGTCTCGGCACCAACGGATGATTGCGGATTTGCCGGACGTCCTCGGTGACGCTCTTGGGGTTGTCCGTGAAGGTGTGCCAGTGCACTTCATGCCCGGCCTTCGAGCCGCCGCCATGCTTCGGGTTGGACCATACCTTGCCGTCGAAGGAAGCTGTTTCGAGATTATCCTCCAGCAGGCCGGCGATGATCTCGCCGGTGAACAGCTGCATGCCGCAATCGGTATGGTGGATCACGAACCACTCATTGGTCCCGAGCAACTTGTGCGAGATCACCAGCGAGCGAATCGCGTCGTCGGAAGCCCGGCCGCCCGCGTTGCGGATCACATGGGCGTCGCCTTCGGCAAGGCCGGCATATTTCGCAGGGTCGAGCCGCGCATCCATGCAGGTCAGGATGGCGAAATGCCGCGCCGGCGGCAGCGCCAGCTTGCCCTTGTCGCCGAAATTTCCAGCGTAAGTTTTGTTCGCGGAAAGCACCGCGTCGTAATTGCGTTCTTTTGACATGATGCCGGCTCCTGTTTCAACTGGCCGCGCGATCGAACGCGCGGGCACCAGCGATGCCAGTCAACGCGCGCCAAGGGTTTTCGGTCAACGGAATGGAATATTCTTGTTTCCGGCGCAGCAATGCATTCGTACCGGGAACCGGCCGCGAGGCAACGGAGATATTTTCTGTCGCTCGATCCTGGCAGCGCGGTTGCGCTGCCGGGTTACCGCGGCCGGCGTGGAAATCTTTGGCGAGAGAAGTCCTACTCCGCGGCCTCGCTGTGCCCCAATCTTGCATTCAGCTTGTGGATGAGCTCTTCGGCGGCATCGGCAATGACGGTGCCCGGCGGGAAGATCGCTTCCGCACCGGCTTTATAAAGTTCGTCGTAATCCTGCGGCGGCACCACGCCGCCCACGATGATCATGATGTCCTCACGGCCTTGCTTCTTCAGCGCCGCTTTAAGTTCGGGCACGGCGGTGAGATGGGCCGCCGCCAGCGACGACACGCCCAGAATGTGCACGTCGTTCTCGACTGCCTGCCGCGCCGCTTCGTCGGCGGTCGCGAATAACGGTCCGATATCGACGTCGAACCCGACGTCGGCAAAGGCCGACGCGATCACCTTCTGGCCGCGGTCGTGCCCGTCCTGGCCGATCTTGGCGACAAGGATACGCGGCCTTCGGCCTTCCGCCTCTTCGAAGGCATCGATCAGCGCCTGCACCTTCTCGACCCGGTTCGACAT
>DATHPL010000329.1:0-2821 GCA_035483915.1 Bradyrhizobium sp. | reverse complement strand
TTTCGGAGGGTCGATAATTCTTGAACGTTTCCAAGGCCAGCCCATCGGGTATGCGGAACGGTATCCTCCGTCTGCGCGCCTTATACAGCGGCAACCTGCCATCAACAACAAGCAAGCCTCACCGCCCACTCTTTGGCTTTTCGCCTTTACCTGTCGTATCAATCCGCTTGACCATCGCTTCATCGTAGGCCGGGATCGATGCTCTGAGCTCCGTCTTCGACGGCTCGACGTTGTGGACGCGTTTGCTGATCAGGTCCATCCCGCCCTGAATTTTCTGCTGCGCGGCACGCCGTCGCTTTTCAGATAGCCAACTTGAGTGGATCAAGCTCGCTGATGCAGCCGATGACAGACGCGAAAAGTAAGGCCGCCTCAATGGGCGGCCTACATCCGAGCAGCCCTTGCGCTGCCCCAAGGTTAAGGGTTTGCCAGAGAACGAGTATGAAGCCATCAAGTGTCCTGCCTGCGCTAGGGCTGCATCTCATCAATCGAAAGACCGGTAAACTCTTAGGCGAGAAAATACATGAGCAGCGCGATTGATCTTTGGGCTAACCCTCAATGAACAGTCTGCCGGGTGCCCTCGATGACTTCGAGCCGCTCGACAAGGTAGAGCACCGCCGTATCAGCCAACGCGGTGTACGTACACTTCCCACGTTTCGTCGTTGATCATGGTTTCTAGCGCCTGCTTCGCGCTCATGCCTTGCGCACGCTCGCCGCTGAGTCGGATCAGCCGTCAAGGGGCAAATTGGGTTATGCTGTCGCGGCGAGTGCAGGAGCGTAACGGTCTGAAAGTCAAGAGCGTCACCCCAACCACAGCAAGGCCGCAATGCAGAAAACGGCAAAAACAGCAAGCCCACTGACAACCGCCGCCACCGCATATCGCCGCCGCCCACGATTTATTAACGGAATCGAAATGCCGCGCGAGGCCGATCTCCGGACGGCACGTTTGAGACATGCCCACGGGCCCTGCGCATGTGAAAAGGTAACGGACAGGCGAGTATCAAATGATCATCAAACGCAGCGTCCCATGGCATGCCCGCTCGACCCTCAGCAGGTCGGCCCACGTCATCGCATGGCGCGTTGGTCGCAATGATTATCGATTCATGCGGGGGCTCCGAAGGCCCGCGAAGGGAATCGCCAAGTGTGGGAGGCGTTAGCACGAATGGCGAGCCGCCGCGACGGATCGGAGGGCGGGCGGCGTCACGAACAGCACGTTTTCCGGATCATACTCTAGATTACCGATCTCTATGAAATGCGCATTTGAGGATTTTACGGCTTGACGACTTTCGAATGGATCATCGGCTTGCTGCTCGGTGCGGTCGCGCTGTCGGCGCTGGCCCGGCGGATCAAGGTGCCCTACCCGACCTTCCTTGCCATCGGCGGCGTATTGCTGGCGTTCGTACCACACGGACCATCCTGGACGCTGGAGCCCGATCTGGCACTGGCGCTGTTCGTCGCACCGGTGCTGCTCGACGCCGCCTACGACACCTCACTGCGCGACCTCCGCGACAACTGGCTGCCGGTCTCGACATTGGTGTTCCTCGCGGTCGGCGTGACGACCGCTGTCGTCGCCGTGCTGGCACGTTGGCTGGTCCCGGACATGCCATGGGCCGCCGCGATCGCGCTCGGGGCCATCGTCGCGCCGCCGGATGCCGCCGCGGCCACCGCCATCCTTCGCCAGGTCAACCTGCCCTACCGCATCCTCAAAATCCTCGAGGGCGAGAGCCTGCTCAACGACGCCAGCGCGCTATTGATCTATCGGGTCGCGGTCGGCGCCGTTGCGGTGGAGCATTTGAAATGGAGCGAGTTCGCGCCCTCGGTGGTGCTGGCATTAGCGGGCAGCCTGGTGGCCGGCTATTTGTTTGCCAGGTTATGGCTCCTGCTGTCACGTCGGGTGAGCGAGGCGCCGAGCGCGATCATCCTGCAATTCGCCGGTGCCTTCACGGTGTGGATCGTTGCCGATCGCATCGGCCTTTCCGGCATCCTGACCATCGTTGCCTATGGCATCACCATCGCGCGGACCGCCCCGGCGCGGACCCCGGCACGGCTTCGGGTGCCGGCCTATGCGGTGTGGGAGACTACCGTCTTCATCCTCAATGTACTGGCGTTCATGCTGATCGGCATGCAGTTGCGGCCGATCTGGAGCCGGCTTGACGAGGTGGTGCGCACCGAATACGTCGCAGTCGCGGCCTGCGTGCTGGCCGCCGTCATCCTCGCTCGTATCGTCTGGCTCATGAGCTATGTCGTCACGCTGCGTACGCGGGTGGCCCAGCGGCTTCTTCTTCGCCGGAATATAGTGGTGCCCACGGTGAAAGGCGGCATGGTGGTGGCGTGGTGCGGCATGCGCGGCATCGTCACGCTCGCTGCCGCCTTCGCGCTGCCGGAAAACTTTCCCTATCGCGACCTGATCCTGCTGACGGCTGTCGCCGTGGTGCTCGGCTCGCTCGTCATTCAAGGCCTGACGCTTCGCCCGCTCATCCTGGCGCTCAAGCTGAAGCAGGATAATCGAGTGGCCGTCGAGGCCGCTCGCGCCCGCGCCATTACCTATCGGGCAGCGCTCGACGAGATCGAGGGCGACCCGTCGGAGGAAGCCGAAATCCTGCGGCTCGAATATCGCGCCATGCTGATGCGCGCGGAGAGCGATCCCCATGGCGGGGTCCCCACCAGCGAGCTGCCGGCCGATCCGCTGCGGCGACGGGCGATCGGCGCCGCGCGCCGCTCGCTCCTGAAACTGCGCCGCTCGGAAGAAATCGGCGACGACGCCTTCCATCAGATCGAGGAAGAATTGGACCACGCCGAACTCAGTGCCGAGGCGTGAGCTGTC
>DATHPL010000328.1:0-1802 GCA_035483915.1 Bradyrhizobium sp. | reverse complement strand
GGTAAATAACCTTGTTTCCGGATTATGACAGACGCCTTGGGTTTGCCTCCATTGCGCTGCTATAAGCACCGGCATATGCGCCGTCAAAGGGCTATTCGGCGGCAATTTGGGTCGGGGATTTTCCGGTAATGCAGCACAGACGGATCGGGCGGGCGAGGGTGGCCGGCAAGATAGGCTACAAGCGCATCGCGATGACGCTTGCGGCTGTGCTGCTGACGTCGTGCAGCGGGACCACTTTCAACAATCCCTTCAGCACGGCGCCGCCTGCCGAGGAAGAAATTCCCACGATCAGCGAGCGGTTCGATCAGCTGTTCGGAGGCCGCGGCAAGGTCTCCGAAACCGCGCCCGACGGGACCGAGGTCGATTGTCCGGTGGTGAAAATTCGCGCCGGCGCGTCCACCTACGGGGTAGCCCCGCCTGGCAAACAACCCGTGGCCAGCGAGTTGAACTTCCAGGCGACCATCACGCGGACCGCGCGCGATTGCCGACGCACTCCCAATGGCCAGATTGTCGCGCGGATCGGTATCCAGGGCCGTGTCATTGCCGGTCCCGCCGGCGCGCCCGAGACGGTCGAGATCCCGCTTCGTGTCGCGGTGGTGCAGGTCGGTGTCAGCGAGAGGGTGCTTACCACCAAGCTGTACCGGACGACGGTATCGATGACCGAGGCCGGCGGCGCGTTCAGCCTGGTCGGTGAAGACCTGCTTTTCAACATGCCCGCACAGCTTACGAGCGATTCCTTCGTTCTCTATGTCGGCTTCGATCCGCAGGCGGTTACGCCACAGGCCAAACCGTCACGGCGGAAATAGGAACGGATCAAGCTTTTCGGCAATCAAAAAGCCGGCGCGATGATTTCGCGCCGGCTTTTGTCTTCTCGTGAATTGGATTCGTCAGTTCAGCTTTTCGCGAACTTCGGTGATGCCCTTGGCCAGCAGATCGTCGGCGACCGGTCCCGTCACCGTTTGCGATAGGATGGTGGAGGCTGCGGTCACCGCGGCATTGGCGGCAGCGGCGCGGACATCGGCAAGCGCCTGAGCTTCGGCGAGCGCAATCTTGCTCTCGGCGGTCTTGGTGCGGCGGGCGACAAAGTCTTCCATCTTGGTCTTGGCTTCGGCCGCGATGCGCTCGGCATCGACCTTCGCCCCGGCGATAATGTCCTGGGCCTCGCGCTCAGCGCTGGTGCGCTTGGCCTTGTATTCTTCGAGCAGATTGGCCGCCTCCTGTTTGAGGCGGCGGGCATCGTCGAGTTCGGCCTTGATGCGTTCGCTGCGATGATCGAGCGCGGTGAGCACCGTGCGGTGAACGCCGACATAGGCGAACACGCCCATCAGGATGACGAAGCCAACGGCGACCCAGAATTCCGGTTCGGCGAACATCGAACTTACCCTTTCAAGGTCGCGTCAACGGCCTGTCCGACCGACGCGCCGTCCGGCGCCACTCCGGTCAGCCGCTGGACGATGGCGGCGGCCGCATCGGTTGCGATGCCCCGCACGTTCTTCATCGCCGCCTCTCGCGTAGAGGCGATGGTTTTCTCGGCATCCGCAAGCTTGACCGCCAGCCGCTCTTCCAGCGTCTTGCGTTCAGCTTCCGAGGCCGCGTTCAGCTTTTCGCGGGTCTCCGCACCGATCGCCTGGGCACGGGAACGCGCAGCGGCCAATTCGCTTTCATAGGCCTTGAGCGCACCGTCCGACTCGTCCTTCAGCTTCTGGGCTGCGGCGAGATCGCCATCGATCGTGTTCTGGCGCTCGTCGATCACGCCGCCGACGCGCGGCAGCGCAATTTTCGAGACGATCAGATACAGCGCG
>DATHPL010000327.1:0-2447 GCA_035483915.1 Bradyrhizobium sp. | reverse complement strand
GCCTTCTCGAATTCCGGCACCAGCGTGTTGTAGGCCGCCGACAATCCACCCGAGATCATCACGTGTACCTCGGCCGCTTGCGCCGAGCCTGCGAGCCACAAAGCGGCGGCGGCGCCAAGCGCAAGGGTGCGGAAATGGACGGATGAAAAACGCATGAGAAATCCTCCCGGGGACGGCCTTGTTTTGCCGGTACCTATTAGCGGGGAGGGCGCATGCGTGCAAAGCCGAAACGGCTTCGATCCATGCCATTTCCGGCGGTCCGCCGGGGCGTAGATGAGGTTCGTGGCGGGTTTGGGTGAAGCCAACAACCCGGATGAAGCCAACAAAAAGCCCCGGACATTGCCGGGGCTTTGGGTTTCGGAGACTTCCGGAGAGATCAGTATTTCGCAACCAATGGGGCCGCGCCGAACCGGTAATTGATACCGACCCGAACCAGGTCGAGGTTGGAATCGTTCATTGATTGATTGAAACGCTGGACGAGAACGGGAGGACCAACAAAGGCGGCGCCACTGTTTTGAGTGAGGAAACTGTTGCCGTCTTGCAGCCAGATATGGAGATACTCGAGCTTCACGCTCCAATTGCCGGCAAACGCATATTCGACGCCGGCGCCGACAGTGCCGCCGACGGAGGTCTTGCTTGCCGAGCCGACGTGGCAATCGCCGAAATTGTTGCGAGGATCCGCAACGCATCCATCGGCGAAACTCCAGGTCTGCGTGCGAGAGAAGCGCGTATCGGCGACAGCGAGGCCGCCCGTCAGGTAGAACAAGGCGTGATTTGCCGCATAGCCGACGCGCCCGCGAAACGTCGCAAACCAGTCGTGGTGAATCTGATCGAAGTCCTGAGCACTGGGGGTGCCGATCGTGAAAATGGGGCTCGTGCGGTTCGCATTCAGCGACATGCCCTGGATGTCGGCCTCAACGCCCCACACCCACGCCGTCGCTGTCTGCCAGTTGTAGCCGATCTGAACACCACCGAAACCGCCGCTTCCGTTCATGCCGCTGGTGCCGGCCAGCGCGGCCAGCGTCTGCGCTGAAGGCACCGCGGCGCCATCGTTGAAATTGCTGGAAACGTCGTTAGGGGTCCACATCCCGCCGCCGTTTGCGCCGATGTAGAAGCCGGTCCAGTTGAAGACTTCCGGCATCACGGGCGCCTTGGTGTAGGTCCGCGCCGGCAGGTCGGCAGCCGAAGCCATGTTGGTCCAGCCAATCAGCGCAAGGGTCGCGGTCAAAAGCAATCTGGTGCGCATATTTCCCCCTAGGACTTAAAGGTAAGACTCAAAGTATGTCTGAGCAGACACACTACTTCGCTCAACTTTGCTCAGCGCGGTAAGGGGGTGCGATGGCCGGAGGAACGACCGGATTTCCGGCCGGAGTTGTAGAAAGAGCACGATTTCAGGGTGTTATGCGCAAAAGTAACCAAAGCGAAGCGTTCCGCCTGATGGCTTCGCGCTGCCGCATCGCCCGGAAGGACGGGTCTTACGAATTGACGTGCACGAAATCGCGCAGCAGCGGATAGATCTCGTTGTTCCAGCGGCGGCCCGAGAACACGCCGTAATGCCCGACGCCGGCTTGCAGGTGATGCACCCGCCGATAGGCGCGCACGCCGGTGCAAAGCTCTTGGGCTGCGAGCGTTTGCCCGACCGAACAGATATCGTCCTTTTCGCCCTCGACCGTCATTAGCCCCATGCGCTTGATGGCGGCGGGGTTCACCGGGCGTCCGCGATAGGTCAACTTGCCCTGCGGCAGGAGATGCTCCTGAAATACGTCGCGGATGGTTTCGAGGTAAAACTCCGCCGGCAAATCCATCACCGCGAAATACTCGTCGTAGAATGTCTTGATCGTCTCGGCCTTTTCCATTTCGCCCTTGGCGAGGTGGTTGGCGAGATCCATGTGCTGCTTGATGTGACGCTCGAGGTTCATCGACACGAACGCGGTGACCTGCACGAAACCGGGATAGACCTGCCGGAACGCGCCCTTGCACTGTAACGGTACGTAATTGATCAGGTTGTTCTCGAACCAGGTGAGCGGCTTGCTCTTGGCGAATGCGTTTACTTTGGTGGGTTGAATACGGGTATCGATCGGCCCCGCCATCAGCGTCAGCGTCGCCGGGCGCGAGGGATGATTGTCCTCGCTCATGATCGCGGCCGCAGCCAATGCCGACACCGAAGGCTGGCAGATCGCCACCATGTGCGCGCGCGGGCCGAGCTGGTCGAGAAACGCGATCAGGTGCTCGGTGTAATCGTCCAGCCCAAAGCGGCCGTGGTGGAGCGGAATGTCGCGCGGGTTGTGCCAGTCGGTGATGTAGACGTCGTGGTCCTGAAGCAGCGTTTGCACCGTGCCGCGCAACAGCGTCGCGAAATGGCCGGACATCGGCGCTACCAATAATAGCCGCGGCTGTTCGGGCCCGTTCTCCTTCTTGAAATGCAACAGCGAGCCGAACGGCGTGGC
>DATHPL010000326.1:0-7061 GCA_035483915.1 Bradyrhizobium sp. | reverse complement strand
AACACCGACACCGATGATCGATCCGATCAGGGTGTGGGAGCTGGAAGCCGGCAGGCCGAAATACCAGGTTCCGAGGTTCCAGATGATCGCGGCGATCAGCAGGGCGAAGACCATCGCAAAGCCTGCGCTGCTTCCGACCTGGAGGATGAGCTCAACCGGCAGCAGCGACACGATGCCGAAAGCCACCGCGCCGGACGATACCAGCACGCCGAGGAAGTTGAAGAAGCCGGACCACATCACGGCGAACTCGGCCGGAAGCGAGTGGGTGTAGATCACCGTCGCGACCGCGTTGGCGGTGTCATGAAAGCCGTTGACGAACTCGAAGCCCAGCGCGATCAGCAGCGCCACCAACAACAGGAGGTAGGGCAGGTACGATGTAACCTTGGTGCCCGTGGCGTCCACGTCGGCATAAATGCTGTAGGCGACAAACGCCAAGCCGGCCGCGAGAATTCCGAAAAAGATAATCATCGTCAGAGGGTTAAAGCCCTTGTCGAGATTGGGGCGTGAGGCAGGTTGAATCGGTCCGCCGTCATCCGTCCCGCTAACGTTTTGGTTAAGTGCAAAATCGGTCATTATCGACGCCCCTAATACGGTGAGCCTTCATCATTGCCGCATGGATTTGAAGGTTAGATGACAGCACCGGGGTTATCCCTGCTCATGGCTGTCAACCCGGCCGATCCGATTGAAATTACTGAAAGAAAAACTTTTTAGAGAACCTCAAACTAACCCATCGATCCACGAAAATTTTTCGCGGGAATAAATGGCGGACGATGGGTTAATTCTCGCTTGGTGTACCTAGCAGGGCGGCAGCCGAATGTCGGATCATGCAGCAGTGCGATCACGCTGCATGGGCCGTTTTTCGAAGCAGTGCCGCGGCCATTTTCAGGTCACTGATAAAGCGCTCGTATTCCAGCGCCTTGGCATCCGCATCCGGTAGCCGCAATAGATAAGAGGGGTGCACCGTCACCAGCGCCTTGGTCTCATCATCGAGATCAATGAGGCGACCGCGGCTTTTGTTGACCGGCGTCACTTTGCCGAACACCGCGTGCGCCGCGGTGGCACCCATGGCGACGACAAGCACCGGTTTGATGGTCGCCAATTCGCGCTCGTACCATGGCCGGCACGCCTTGATTTGCGATGTGGACGGTTTCTGATGCAGGCGAATTTTGCCGCGCGGCACGAATTTGAAATGTTTGACCGCGCCCGTGACATAGACCTGCTTGCGATCGATGCCGGCCTCGACCAAGGCGCGGTCGAGCATATGCCCCGCCGGACCGACGAACGGCTTGCCGGCGAGGTCTTCCTTGTCGCCGGGTTGCTCGCCAACCAGCATGATGCGCGCGTCCGGCGGGCCCTCGCCAAACACGGTCTGGGTCGCATCCTTCCACAGCGGGCAGGCGCGGCAGCCGGCGGCTTCCTCGCGCAAGGTCTCAAGCTCGTCGGCTGCGGCCACTGATTTTCGTCTCACCGGCTCCTCCAGCCGTTTCTGCACCTTGTGCGGTTCGGTCGCGGTTTTGGCGATCATCGCGTCGGTGACGCGCGCGGCGTCAGCGATCAGAGGTTTAATCATCGAAGCCTCCGGCAGGTTCCTCCAGTACTTCCTTGGCATTTCGGTTTGCATCGCCTTCACCTTGAGCCGGGCCGGATTGAAGATCGCGACGTAATAACGCCGCCACGTCTCTTCCAGACGGTCCGAGGTCGGCGCTTCAGCCTTGTTGACGCCGGGCGAGAATGAAATCGCGACGCCGTCCCAATGCGCACAGAGGTCGGGCGTCAGGATCGACCAGGGCATGTCGGCGAAACGGCGCGCAAAGAACGGCGCGGCCAATTCGACGATGTGGTGCTCCGGCTCGAACCAGGCGACATAGTGCGCGTCGCGTTCGCGGCCGATCTCGCGGAAGCGGACAAAGGCGTGCATCTTGTGTTCGTCGCGCCGCACCGCCTTTGCCATCGCCGCGACGCACGAAACGTCGGAATCGGTCGCAACCTCCAGAAGGTCGTGATGGCTGCGCAATCGCCACAGCAGGCGGTAAAGGATTGCAAACCGCTCTCGGTCACGGTGAAGGATCGCAATCCGGGCCAGCTCCGGGAATTTGGCTGGAACGTTGAATGTCTCAGTCGATGAGGGCGGTTGCGGTGTCGTCCCGGTGGATGCGAATAGTTCGTCTTCATCGCCCTCGACACTCCAGATCACGTCCGCCGGACTAACGCCATCGAGCACGAGCGTGCGCGCGGTCTGCCGCCAGCCGTCGAAATCGGTTTGGTATTTGAGGACGATGGTGTTCATCTAGAACCCAAACCCGAGTTGAGCCGCCTTTGGTTTGAAACGCTGGGCAAGGTTTTGGGCGTCAAGCAAATGCGGCGAGGGGCGATAATCGCTGAGAACGATGAAGGGCAGCGCCTTTTGCTTCGGGATATGAAGCCGGCTGAGATCGGCGGCGCGGATGGATGTCACGCGGCGCGTGGCGATGATGCGGTCGACCGCTTTGGTGCCGAAACCTGGCACGCGCAATAACTCCTCACGGCTGGCGGTGGCGACGTCGAGCGGGAAACGGTCGCGGTGTCGCAGCGCCCAGGCGAGCTTCGGGTCGATGTCGAGCGGCAGCATGCCGGCGCCTTCGACGATCTCGTCGACGTCGAAACCGTAGAAGCGCATCAGCCAATCAGCTTGATACAGCCGATGCTCGCGCATCAAGGGAGGAGCCGAAAGCGGCAACGCGCGGCTTGAATCCGGGATCGGGCTGAAGGCGGAGTAATAGACGCGCTTGAGACGGTAGGCGCCATAAAGGTTGGCGCTGGTTGCGAGGATGGTCTGATCGGAGGCCACGTCGGCGCCGACGATCATCTGCGTGCTCTGGCCTGCGGGGGCAAAGCGCGGCGGCTTTGCTTTCGACACCTGGGCTTTCTTTTGGGCTTCCTTTGCTTCGTCGAGCTTGAGGCGAAGCCGGCCCATGGTGCGGCGGATCGCGCGCACGTCTTTTTCCGGTGCAAGTCGTGCGAGGCTGTCCTCTTCGGGGACCTCGATATTGATAGAGAGGCGGTCGGCATATTTGCCGGCCTCGGTAATCAATGCATCGTCTGCTTCAGGGATGGTTTTCAAATGAATGTAGCCGCGGAAATGATGCTCTTCGCGTAAGCTGCGCGCGACATTGACCACTTGCTCCATGGTGTAGTCGGCGTTGCGGATGATGCCGGAAGAGAGAAACAGCCCTTCGATGTAATTGCGGCGATAGAAGTCGATCGTAAGCTTCACGATCTCATCGATCGTGAAGCGGGCGCGCGGCACGTTGCTGGAGGTACGATTGACGCAATAGAGGCAATCGTAGTTGCAGGCGTTGGTGAGCAGCACTTTCAACAATGAGATGCAGCGGCCGTCCGGCGCGTAGGAATGGCAGATGCCCATGCCGGGCGCGGTCGAGCCGAGGCCCTTGCCGTCGCTGGAATCCCGCATCTCGGTACCGCTGGACGCGCAAGAAGCGTCGTATTTGGCGGCGTCCGCCAGGATTTCCAGCTTGCGTTGCACGTCCATATCCAAATCCCTTTGATTCCACTCATGAATCGTCAAACCGCCAATTCGATTGACTCCTCAGCATCAGTTAGCTTTATATTAGAACATATCATGAACAAATGAACCAGCTTCTGGTTCTCTTTGAATTGAGAAGCGTCCAGGTCTTTTGAGGAACGGTGCGTATGAGCGGCGCACGAACAAGCACGGTCGCGACTTTGCGCGACAGCATCGAGCGTATTGAGACACATGACGCGACCTATGGGTCGCGAAAGGTGCCGCTCGGACATGCGGGTGCGGATGCGAGCCTGCAAGGCGGGCTCGCTTTGGGCGCCGTGCACGAGGTATTTGCGGAAGCCGGACGGCAGAGTGCTGTGGCGACTGGATTTGTCGCGGGGATTTCAGGGCGCATGGCCGCGCGGCGTCCGGTGGTTTGGATCCGGCAGGATTTCACGGAAGTTGAAGCGGGCGCCGTTTCGATGAGCGGGTTTTCCGAACTCGGTCTCGATCCGCGCCTTCTCGTCAGTGTTCACGCCGCCGACGTCGACCATGCCTTGCGAACCGCCGCCGACGCGCTCGCCTGCGATGCGGTGGGCGCCGTCGTGCTGGAGGTCTGGGGCGAGGCGAGACAGCTCGACCTTGTCGCCAGCCGCAAGCTGACATTGGCCGCGCAAGCTTCAGGCGCGACCGGCCTGGTGTTGCGGATGGCGGCGGAGCCTCGGCCATCGACCGCCGAGACCCGATGGATCGTGCGCGCGGCGCATTCGCCGCCGGCATCAAGTCCATCGAGTGCATGGGGATCGCCTCTGTTCGAGGCGCAGCTTGTCCGCAACCGTCATGGCCCCACTGGCCGCTGGATCATGGAATGGAAATGTGATGAGTGCCTTTTCGGAAGTCCGGCGGCGTATCCTCAGCCTGTGGCTGCCGCGCCTGCCCATCGATCGCATCAAACGACAATTACAACAAATAAAAACGCTTTCCGGCGAAGCGGTTATCGCGTCGCGTAAAGAAAGCCCCTCAAATCCGGTCAACCCGGTTGATGCACCCAGCATTGTGGTTGCCAAGCAAGACAACATGCTGCGGATTTCGGCGCTCGACGATGCTGCGGCGCATTTCGGTCTCGCGGTCGGCCTGCCGCTGGCGAACGCCCGCGCCATTTGCCCTCACGTGCAGGTCTATGATGCCGATGAGGCCGCCGACACCGCGGCGCTGAACGCTATCGCCTGTTGGTGTGACCGTTTCACCCCGCTGGTGGCGCTCGATCCTCCGCACGGCCTTTTTCTCGATATCACGGGCTGCGCCCATCTGTTCGGCGGCGAGGCGGCGATGATGAACCTTATGTGCGGTTTGTTGACCGCGCAGGGATTTGACGTCAGCGGCGCGATCGCTGCTACTGCCGTCTGCGCCCGGACGCTCACCCGTCATGTCCATGGCCGGATCGTCCACGACGGCGAGGAAGCTGCTGCGGTCACGCCGTTGCCGGTGTCGGCGTTGGGTGCGGATATGACCGTGGTGACGGGTTTGCGCCGCGCGGGCTTGAAAACGATCGGTGAAGTGGCCATGCGCGAGCGGCGGGAAATCACCGCCAGATTTGGCGCCGCCTTCACGGCGCTATTGGAGCAGGCGCTGGGCGAGCGCGATGCGCCGATCAGCCCGCGCAAGCCGTTGCCCGATTACATCGTGGAAAAACGCTTTGCCGAACCGGTCGCGACCGAAGCGGTCATTTCAGCCACCTTGTCGGGTTTGGCCGGGATGCTGGTGACGGCGATGGCGAAACAGGGCAAGGGCGCGCGGCGGCTGGAAGCCCGTTTCTTTCGGACCGATGGCGCGGTTCGCACCCTCATGGTCGATACCGGGCAGGCTGTCACCAGAGGCGAGGTGATCGACCGGTTGTTTCGGGAGCGGCTGGAAGCCTTGAGCGACCCGCTCGATCCCGGTTTCGGATTCGACCTCATTCGTCTGGCCGCCAGCCGTACCGAAATCGTCGTGCAACAGCAGCGCGATCTCGACGCCAATGTGCACGACAATGATGAGCTTGCAGCCTTGATCGATCGCATTGCGGCGCGGATCGGTGGCAAGCGCGTGATCGTTCACCTGCCGCAGGATACGCATATTCCCGAGCGAGCAGTATGGGCCGCGCCGGCGCAACATCATCTGGTGGTGGCCGCCCAGGCGATGTGGCCGGCGCGCGTGGTGGGCGAGCCGCCGCTGCGGCCGTTGCGGCTGTTCGAGCGGCCAGAACAGATCAAGGTGATTGCCGAGGTGCCGGATGGTCCGCCGGCACGGTTCGTCTGGCGCCGGGCTACCCATGCCGTGGTTCGTACCGAAGGTCCTGAACGCGTCGCCATGGAGTGGTGGCGAGCGGGAAACGCGACGTTGACGCGGGATTATTTCCGTGTCGAGGACGAAGAA
This sequence comes from Bradyrhizobium sp., assembly GCA_035483915.1. Classification (GTDB taxonomy): domain Bacteria; phylum Pseudomonadota; class Alphaproteobacteria; order Rhizobiales; family Xanthobacteraceae; genus Bradyrhizobium. The sequence continues at coordinate 1,144 of DATHPL010000326.1, read as the reverse complement.
GGTCTTCGGTTCTGGCTCTATCGCGACGGGCTTTACGATCGGGAGATCGAACAACAAGAGGGCAAGCCCGTGCAGCCGAACTGGTTCATGCATGGACTGTTCGCATGACGATAAATTACGCGGAAATCGGCATCACGACGAATTTCTCGTTCCTGCGCGGCGGCTCGCACCCGCAGGCCTATGTTCATCAGGCGGCCATTCTCGGTCTTCCTGCCATCGGCATCGCCGACCACAACACGCTCGCTGGCGTGGTGCGGGCTTACAAAGAACTCGAAAATCCCGAGATCAAGCACAAGCCAAGACTTCTGATCGGATCGCGGATCGTTTTCATCGACGGCACGCCGGACATTCTGGTCTATCCGCGCGACCGCGCCGCTTACGGCCGGCTATGTCAGCTGCTGACCCAAGGAAAGCGCGGAGAGGGGACCCTTAAGGGAGAATGTCATCTAACATTCGGTGATCTTCTGGAGTTTGCCGAAGGGCAGCTTCTCGTGCTGGCGTTGCCGCATCGTTTTGAGGAAATAAAAGCGCGCGAAGTTCTGGAGCGGCTCCGGGGAAGCCGCGCCGATGGCGTATGGCTGGCGGCGAGCCTGTTATATCGTGGCGACGATCGGCGGCGTCTGGCCCGGCTCAAGCGTATCGCGGATCAAGCCGGTGTGCCGCTGTTGGCGACCAATGAGGTGCTTTACCACGATCCGTCACGCCGCCCTTTGCAGGATGTCCTCACCTGCATCCGCGAGAAGACAACTATCGAAGCGATCGGCAAGCGCCTGGAATCCAACGCCGAACGTCATCTCAAGCCCGCGGGGGAAATGGCGCGGCTGTTTCGTGACGCGCCGGAGGCCATCGCGGAAACCATGCGGTTTGCCTCCCGCATCACCTTTTCACTCGATCAGCTCAAATACCAGTATCCCGACGAGCCGGTGCCGCCAGGCAAGACCGCGCAGCAACATCTGGAAGACCTGACCTGGGCCGGTGTGAAAAAATATTTCAACGACGATATCGACGACACGTTGCGCGCAACCTTGAAGAAAGAACTCGCTCTCATCGCCGAGCTCAAATACGCGCATTATTTTCTCACCGTGCATGACATCGTTCACTATGCACGCGGCGAGAATATTCTGTGTCAGGGGCGGGGATCGGC
>DATHPL010000325.1:0-8866 GCA_035483915.1 Bradyrhizobium sp. | reverse complement strand
GCTTCCACAACAGCGTCTCCACGCTCTGAAGATCCAGCGGAGTTCCGGGATCGACGCCCGCGTGCACGTAGAGGCGATGGGTATCGACGTAAAACAGCCGCAGCCGATCGAGCCAGTCGATGTGGGATTGCGGCACGCTGGCCGGCTCACCTCCGTAAGAAGCCAGAGCCGCATCGCCGCCTTTCGACAGCCAGGCCGCCATGGTCGAGCGGTCCCGCAACGCATCGATCATCATGGCATCGTGGTTCCCCTTTAAGGTCACCAGGTCAAGACCGCCGCTGACGCCCGACAGCCGGTCGATCACACCCTTGCTGTCAGGTCCTTTGTCGACGTAATCGCCGATCATGACGATGGTGCCGGTCTCGCCTTTGGATGGTGCAGCAATTTCGGCGAGGGCCTCGCTCAAGAGATCGAGGCGCCCGTGAATATCGGGGATGACGAAGGTCTGGGTCATGGTTAAGGCCGCGCCCGCGGGTCCGATATCAACATTCGCAAAGTCCGCTTCACGTGGACGCTCGCCCAAACCTTAGAATGAGGAACTCCCCGTAAACACAAGATTCCGGTATGGCTTTGATTTGAATTGCGTGACATTGCCGCAGGCGCTTCGCCCCACAAAACGTTACACCGATAATTTTTTGAAACCGAGCCGAGAAGCCTTCGAACAGGTTGAGGTCAGACCTCTTGTGGCTTACCTAAAGGCATGATTCACAGAATATCCGTCATCGCAGGCTGGCTGGCGCTCGGCATGATCGCCGTCATAACACTTTCGCCGATAGGAGCCCGCCCCTCGCTCGCGAGCCCGCATCTGGAGCACTTCGCTGCGTTTGCACTGATCGGCTTTGCCTTCGCGCTGGCTTACCCCAACCGCGTATTGCTGGTTTTCGCTATCGTGGTAGGCGCGGCACTCGGTCTGGAGGCGCTTCAACTATTGACGCTGGATCGCCATAGCCGCGCCGCGGACGCCCTGGTGAAGGCGCTTGGTGGCATCAGCGGAATCTGTGTCGGGCAAATGGCGTCTTTCCTGATCCGCCTCAAACCGGTTCAGTCGGATCACTCGATCTGAGCCGACGATTCGGGGCGACGCCGTTCGATCTCTCATCCCTTGATCAACACCGGCCCTGCAAAGGCATCGCCGGTATAAAACTCAGGGGGCCAGAGCTGGCGCATCACGGCGTGAGCCGCAGGCCTAGAAGGCCCGGCGAGGATGGCCGAAGGTCGAGATACGCGGCGAGAGGCTCGAAAATTGCGACTGGCGCCGGTGCGACTGCCACGCGCGGACGACATATCCGGCGAGGAAACCCGAAATGAAAATCGACGATTGAAGGAGAAGAGTGAGCATGGAGTGCATCCGGTTATCCCCCCGCGCTTCTTGATCGCCCGGATGATGGGCGACATCATGATTTAGGCTGCGGCAGATTGCCCTGCCCGCGTTGCGAAATCGTAACCGGACCGGGCAAATCTTCACGGCGCAATCATGCGCGATTCGTCATCGCCGAAAAACCGGAATAGCGCGAGACCGGATTAACACGGTGTTGGTAACCGGTCGGCCGGCGGGAACCGCGACGGAATCGCGGTTCCGTGCGGCGAGCGTTTGTTCTCTAGGTGCGGAAGAATACGAACCAGACGACACCCAGGATCAGAACGGCAAGGCCGGTGGAAACCGCCAATAGCGCGAGCACTGAGGGTCCCGGCTCGGCTTGCCGCGCTTCGGTCGGGGTCTCAACGATTTGATGGTCTCGTTGCATTGCCATGGGAGCCTCAATCTTACTTTCAGACGTTCGGCGTCTGTCGCTGCCGAGCGATAGGGCAACGCCTGATTTCCAATGATGTTCCTGCCTTTCCAGGAGCCGCATCGGGTAGTGCCGCATCGCGGTATTCGGCGGCATCGAACGCATCCGCGACGCCCCTGGCGCAACCCGCCCCGGTTAACGCCGTTGTCAGATTCCCGTTGCGGCGTGTTTTAAACCTCTCTCGCCGGTGATATCGTTTCGTCTTTGGTCTGTTGCGTCTGAGGAGTATCCCATGGCCCCGCGCGCCAACTGGAAAGGCTTCCTTCGCCTTTCACTGGTGACCTGTCCGGTCGCGCTTTATCCCGCGACGTCGGACACCGAAAAGGTCAGCTTCAATCAGATCAACCGCAAGACCGGCCATCGGATCAAGTACGCCAAGGTCGACGCCGATACGGGCGAGGAAGTCGCCAGCGACGACATCATCAAGGGCTACAAGGTGGACACCGACACCTACATCGAAGTCTCGAAGGAAGAGCTCGAGGACATCGCGCTCGAATCGACCCACACGATCGAAATCGACGAGTTCGTTCCCAAGACCGACATCGACAGCCGATACCTGATCCGTCCCTACTATCTCGTGCCCGACGGCAAGGTCGGCCACGACGCATTCGCGGTGATCCGCGAAACCATTCGCAGCATGAACAAGGTCGCGATCGGCCGTGTGGTCCTGACCAACCGGGAGCACATCGTCGCGCTGGAACCGCTCGGCCAGGGCCTGATGGGAACGCTGTTGCGCTACCCCTACGAGGTGCGGAGCGAAAAGGAATATTTTGACGATATCCAGAACGTCAAAGTCACGAAGGATATGCTGGATCTGGCCAAGCACATCGTCGAGAAGAAATCCGGCTCGTTTGAACCCGACAAGTTCGAGGATCATTACGAATCCGCTTTGATCGACCTGATCGACAAAAAGCGCAGCGGCATTCGGCCGGCGGCCAAGGCCGCCCCCAAAACCGGCGGCAACGTCATCAATTTAATGGATGCGCTCAAGCGCAGTCTGGCCAACGAACGGCAGGCACCCCCTCCCGCTGCCAAGGTCAAAGGCAAGAAGCCGAAGAAGCGGATCGAAGGCCAGCGCGAGATGCTGCTGCCGATCAGCGGCAAGCGCGCCGCCAAAGAGGAAGCCAAAGCCGAAACCAGGGCTCCAGCCGCGAAAAAGCCCGTGCGCAATGCAGCACGGGCCAAAAAAGCCGGATAGAGCGCAGCGCCGTTACTTCAGCGACGTATTGATCGTGGTGAATTTGGCGTTGAGGGTGCTGCCGATGCCGTTGACGGCCGTGATGATCACGATGCTGAGGCCGACCGCAATCAGGCAATATTCGATTGCTGTCGCCCCGGACTCGTCGTTCAGGAACCGTGAAATCAATTGCAGCATTCAAAAACTCCCGCTCGCAGACCCAGAGCGCTTGCACCATCCTCTAATGGCGTCGAAATCTAAATTCGATTGGTTACAGGTGCATTGAAGAAGAGCCTGAACGGCCCATTAATCGAAACGGCCCGCTGTCCTCGATTTCTGGTTAACCCCTTATTCGAAATGAAAAATCTGGGCGGTGTCGATTTTGGACGCCGGTTCTATCGGTCGCGGCGGCTTAAAAAAATTGTCACGTGAAGAAGCGCAGCCGTTGGGCGCCGTCGCCACGCCCCTGTTTGCACAAACACGCATATGAATGCCGATCCGATCTATTCCGCTATTTCGGCCGGCCGCGCAGGGCCGGCCAGCGGCCGTTCTTCCATCAGGATCATGCAAATCGATGCGACAATCATCAAGGCCGTAGAGGCGCCGAACACATAACGAAACGCGATAATCATATCGGCGGCCGAAAACGAGTTCACGGTGCCATGATGCTCGCCCGAAAACGAAATATCGGCGCCGAGCGCCATCAGCAGAATGGCCGAGAATACCGCAACCGTGAAAGATGCCATCAAGGCGCGAAAGAAGTTGGTCGCGCCGGTAATGGTGCCCACCTGCGAGCGCGCGACCGCATTCTGTGACGACACGGTCGAGACTGGAAACGCCGTGCCCAACCCCAATGCGAAGATCGACAGCAACACGAGCAACAGCCAGAGCGGCATCGGCGCGAGCATCAGTGCCGCGGCCGTGGCCGCCGCCACCAGCGTGCCGATGATCGCAACCCGCTTGTAGTGCCTGGAGCGCGACATGGTGCGCCCGGCAATCGCGGCTCCGCCGGTCGAAACCGCGGCCAGCGGTATCAACGCCATACCGGCTTCGCTGGCGCTAAGGTGATAAACGCCTTCGTAGTAGAGCGGCAGATAGACGGTCAGTCCCAGCATCGCGCCCATGGCGCAACCGCCGCAAACCATCGCGTAAGGCACCACCGTTCCCCCCATCAATGACAATGGCAGGAACGGCTCGTCAGCGCGTAAAGCGTGCCATACGAAAGCAAGCGTCAGCGCGATCGAGGCGCCGATCATCGCGATGATAACCGGCGACAGCCAGAGATAACGGTTGCCGCCCCAGGTCAGCACCAGCATCACCACGACGGCGGCCGCCATCAGCAGAACACCGCCGAGCCAGTCGACCTTGCGGCGCCGGTGAAAAACCGGGATCCGCCCCATCTTCGGCAGCAGCATCGCCAGCGACGTCAGACCGAGCGGAACGTTGATCCAGAAAATCATCGACCAGTGGAGATGTTCGGCAAAAACGCCGCCGAGGATCGGCCCGCTGATTCCCGCCGCCATCCAAACGCCGCTGAAATAGGCCTGATACTGGCCGCGTTCGCGCGGCGTCACAACGTCGGCAATCACGGTCTGAACGATCGGCAGGATGCCCCCGCCGCCCAGCCCCTGAAGGCCGCGCGCGATGATCAGCACCGTCATGTTGGGGGCAACGGCGCACAGGATCGAGCCCGCGATAAACAGACTCATCGAGCTGACGATCATGGCACGGCGGCCGTAAATGTCGCTCAGCGTGCCGAACACCGGCGCCACTGCGGTCGATGCCAGCAGATAGGCCGTAATGATCCACGACAGGCTGGAAACGTCTGCGAACTGCCGTCCGATGGTCGGCAATGCCGTTGCAACGATGGTCTGGTCGAGTGCGGCCAGAAACATCGTCAGCATCAGGCTCATCAAAATGGTGCGGACTTCACTCTGGGTCAGCGGCGCCGGCGGCACGATCGGCGGCGCGTCGCTGATGTCAGGAATATCCGCAGGCACCACCGTAGGCTCACTGGCGAGAGCCTCGGACAATGTTTGTTGATCGGCCGATGGACGGCCCTGGCGTTCGAACTTGTTCATGCGGAGGTTATGCTGGAGCGGGCAGCGGTTCTCGCCGCCACAAAATATGCCCCTATTTACGGGGCGAATCGAGGCTGCGACAGCGGGTCGGGCGCATGGGAGCGTCCCGGTGGGCGCGCAAGATACCCCGTCATCGTGAGGATAACGGGCGCTTTTTCAACCGGGCACGCTTGGGCAGGAGCGCCGGCCATTGGACGATATGATCTTCGAGATCTTCGTCGGCGATCTCGTTCTCGGTTCCCTCTACGCGTCCGCGCACGGAAACGCCGGCCTCATGAACCGTATTGGGGTCACCCGAAATCAACGGATGCCACCAATAGAGATCACGACCTTCCGCGACCAGGCGATAGCCGCAGCTTGGCGGCAGCCAGTTTAGCGTGCGCACATTGGCAGGCGTCAGCCTGACGCAGTCAGGAACCTGTTCGGAACGATGCTGATAATCCTTGCAGGCGCAAAGGCCTGCATCGAGAAGTTTGCAGGAAACGTGAGTAAAATAGATTTTGCCGGTGTCTTCGTCCTCAAGCTTCTCGAGGCAACAGCGGGCACAGCCATCGCACAGGCTTTCCCATTCCGCCTCCGACATCTCTTCCAACGTCTTGGTTTTCCAGAAGAAACCCTCCTGCCCGGAAGGCGGCTTGGGCTTTTCGGAGGTGGGCGTGAGATTTTTGGGCGCTTTTCGCATGTGTCCTTCTAGGGGCTCCGTGCGCGGGCGTGCAAGGGGCAGGACGACGGCGCCTCGTGAAGTTCGGCCGGCGTTATCCCTCCCCGTGGAAATGTAAGCCCGGCCATTGGTTTATCGTCCCTGCTCGGCTAGATAGGAGTATGGCAGGCGGGGCACCGATATGCCTTGGGTTTGCCGCAACATTCCCGCAAGATTTGAGGGTCCTGCACCGCAAGCGGTGATCGACTTCAAATCAAAAAACGACACCGGAATTCCGGTTTCAGGTAACGCCTGCCCGTGCGCAAGATCGATCTCACCGAATGGAAAAAGAAGATCCGGCACTGGATGCTGGATCTGGATGCGCGCATCGATTCCACGCTGTTCTCGACCGGCAAAGGCACCCGCGAGCTCTATGAGCGGTACTCCGCCTTCATGGACCGCTTTTATGTCGGCCACTGGAAACGCTGGGTTTTCATCGAGCCGTTGTCGGAAGCCGCCACGCTGGGTCTTGGCGGTTTGATCCTGATGCTGGCGCTGGCGGTGCCCGCCTTTCGCGAGACGGCCGACGAAGACTGGCTGAAGAAATCCGATCTCGCGGTGACGTTCCTTGATCGTTACGGCAATCCGATCGGCAGTCGCGGCATCAAGCACAACGATTCGATTCCGCTAGAGGATTTTCCGGACGTCCTGATCAAGGCGACGCTCGCAACCGAAGACCGCCGTTTCTACGACCACTTCGGCATCGACGTCGCCGGTACGTTGCGCGCGATCGTAACCAACGCCCAGGCCGGCGGCGTGCGGCAGGGCGGCTCGTCGATCACCCAGCAATTGGCCAAGAACCTGTTCCTGAGCAACGAGCGCACCATCGAGCGCAAGGTGAACGAAGCCTTCCTGGCGATCTGGCTCGAAACGCGGCTCACCAAAAACGAAATTCTCAAACTCTATCTCGATCGCGCCTATATGGGCGGCGGCACCTTCGGCGTCGACGGCGCGGCGCACTTCTACTTCAACAAGTCGGCGCGTGACGTCAATCTCGCGGAAGCAGCGATGCTTGCGGGATTGTTCAAGGCGCCTACCAAATATGCGCCCCACATCAACCTGCCCGCCGCGCGCGCCCGCGCCAACGTCGTGCTCGACAACCTTGTCGATGCCGGCTTCATGACCGAAGGCCAGGTATTCGGCGCTCGACGCAATCCGGCCACCGCGGTCGACCGCCGCGACGAGAACTCGCCGAACTACTATCTGGATTGGGCCTTCGACGAGATGCGCAAGCTCGTCGACACGTTCCCGAAATCCTACAACGAGCGCGTTTTCGTGGTGCGCACCGCCATCGACATGAACGTGCAGCGCGCCGCGGAGGAAGCCATCGAAAACCAGTTGCGGCAGTTCGGCCGCGATTATCACGCTACGCAGGCTGCAACCGTCGTCTCCGATCTCGATGGCGGCGTGCGCGCAATGGTCGGCGGCCGCGACTATGGCGCCAGCCAGTTCAACCGGGCGACCGACGCCTATCGACAGCCCGGTTCGTCGTTCAAACCCTATGTCTATACGACCGCGCTGCTGAACGGCTTCAAGCCGACTTCGGTCGTGGTCGACGGCCCGGTCTGCATCGGCAACTGGTGCCCGCAGAACTATGGCCACTCGTACTCCGGCGCGGTCACCCTGACGCAGGCGATCACCCGCTCGATCAACGTCGTTCCGGTGAAACTGTCGATCGCGCTCGGCGGCAAGTCGCCGAATCCGGCCAAGGCCGGCCGCGCCAAGATCGTCGAAGTCGCGCGCCGCTTCGGCATCAAGGCGCCGCTGCCCGATACGCCCTCGCTGCCGATCGGCGCCGACGAAGTTACGGTGCTCGAACACGCGGTCGCCTATGCGACGTTCCCGAACAAGGGCAAGTCGGTCACGCCGCATGCGGTGCTGGAAGTTCGCACCGGCGCCGGCGATCTGGTCTGGCGTTTCGACCGCGACGGCAAGAAGCCGCTGCAGGCGATTCCGCCTTCTGTCGCAGCCGACATGGCCGAAATGATGAGCCACGTCGTGAGCGAAGGCACCGCGCGCCGCGCCGCGCTGGACGGCATCCCGACTGCGGGCAAGACCGGCACCACCAACGCTTATCGCGATGCCTGGTTCGTCGGATATACCGGCAATTTCACCTGTGCCATCTGGTACGGCAACGACGATTACTCGCCGACCAACCGCATGACCGGCGGCTCACTGCCGGCCCAGACCTGGCACGACATCATGGTCGCCGCCCATCAAGGCGTCGAGATCAAGGAAATTCCCGGCATCGGCATGGGTACGAAATTGCCGCCCTCACCGAATGCCGCCGTGATGGCGGCCAATGGCGGGCCGAAGCCTGCGGAGATCAAGCCGCCGCCGGTTCTCACCAAGCGCGGGGCGGACATCCTGGTGCGTGTGGAAAAACTGCTCGACGATGCGGCCAGGACTGCTGTGGAGCCCACCAAACCGACCAAGCCCGTGTCCTCGACCTCCGCCGGATTCACCGACAGTTTTGCTTCGGCGTTGCCCGAGAGCCCCGCGGCCTCACCCGCTCCGCGCAAGAATTAAATCGTGCGACTGATATTCGTCACCCTGCTGGCGCTGATCCTCGCCGCCGTCGTCGGCCTCGGTGCCACGTGGATGACGGCGACCCGAGGCACCGATCTCGGCACGCTCACGATTGGCGCCTGGACCGCACGACCAAGAACCGGCACCGTCGACGTCGACCCTTATTCGCGCGCGTCCATCGCACGCAGCGGCGAACTGCCGGTTGGCACCGGCGACGGCGTTGCATTCTCAGCCACGCGAGACGATCGCAAGCGGCTGCTTGACGGCCGCTGCGACGTTGTCGTCAGCGGAATTACGCCGGCGGCGCGGTTCTGGACCCTGACGCTCTACGATTCAAGGGGACGGCTGGTCGCAAATTCATTGCAGCGCTATGGCTTCACCAGCCAGGAAATCATCCGCGGCGCGGACGGCTCGTTCGAAGTGCGGGTGGCGTCACGATCTCGCTCCGGCAACTGGCTGCCGACCGGCGGAATCGAACGCTACACGCTGGTGCTGCGGCTCTATGATACGCCGGTGGGCGTTGCGACGCGGACCCAGCGCGATGCCCCGATGCCTGCTGTCGCAACGGTGGGCTGCCCATGATCCGGCT
>DATHPL010000324.1:0-3815 GCA_035483915.1 Bradyrhizobium sp. | reverse complement strand
GGCGCTGCGGCGCGCTCGATGGGCCGCTCACACCGAAATCGCCGCCGCCATTGTCCTCGGCGAAGCTGCCGCCGCCCCCACCGGCGCGACCATCGAGCATCGTCAAGGTCGAGTTGAAGCCCTGCAGCACCACTTCGGTGGAATACTTCTCCACGCCGGCCTGGTCGGTCCATTTGCGGGTCTGCAACTGGCCTTCGATGTAAACCTTGGCGCCTTTCTTCAGATATTGCTCGGCAACCTTGCACAGGCCTTCGTTGAAGATCACGACGCGATGCCACTCGGTCTTTTCCTTGCGCTCGCCGGTCGCCTTGTCGCGCCAGGTTTCCGAGGTAGCGATGCTGAGATTGGCGATCGGCCGCCCATCCTGGGTACGCCGGATTTCGGGGTCCTTGCCGAGATTTCCGACCAGAATCACCTTGTTCACGCTTCCTGCCATCGCTGCTCTCCACTCGCCTCGCTATTTCGCGCCGACCCTATACGCTCGCCCGCAGGCCGCGCCCGGCCATCCTTCGGTTATCCACATATAGCATCTCAGGCGCCAATGTTCCAGTTTTGTTCCCCGAAATAGCAACGGGAGGGCCGGCCCGGGCGTTTAACCTCGGAAAGACTATTCCGTTGTTCTGCGGCGGGAGGGGGCGTGGACGCAAAAAGCTTGTCGATTCATCCAGTTCAGGCCGTAATTCGGCGCTGACTGTGGCTTTTGGGAGACGGCGCGGAGCACCGAAATGCGCTACGTTCAAGCTCAAATTGGGGTAGTTGGGCGCCGCTGACGGGCTTAGGGCTGAAGAATACGCTTCGCGGGGACACGAAGCGCCGGAAAGAAGACGAAGGATGACGAAGGGTTTGTTGTTGGGCGCGATTGCGCTGGTCACGTTGGGCATCACCGCTCCGGCGGTTGCTGCGGACCTTCCGGCGCGGACGTACACTAAGGCACCCGACATGGTGCCGGTCGCTTACGACTGGAGCGGCGTCTATGTCGGCCTCAACGGCGGTTGGGGTACGGCGAACCGTTGTTTCGATCAGACCGCTCCTGTGGTTGGCCCCGAGGGCTGCCACGGCACGTCAGGTGGTTTCGCCGGTGGTCAGCTCGGTTATCGCTGGCAGATGTCTTCCTGGGTGTTCGGTTTTGAAGGCCAGGGCGACTGGGCCAGCCTGAAGGGCAGCAACGTCAGCCTCATCACCGGCAACACCAACCGCTCCCGTATCGACGATTTCGGGCTGTTCACCGGCCAGGTCGGCTACGCCTGGAATACCGCGCTGTTGTACTTCAAGGGCGGTGCGGCCGTCATCGGCGATCGCAATGACCTCCTGGCGGCTAACGGCGCGCTGGTCGCAACGTCGTCTGGCGACAACCGTTGGGGCGGCACCGTCGGCGCCGGCATCGAATTCTCGTTCGCACCGAACTGGTCGGCCGCGGTCGAGTACAACCACCTCTTCATCGCCAACAACAATACGACTTTCATCAATCAGAACACCGGCGCTGTGATCAGCAGCGACCATATCCGCGGCGATGCCGATCTGGTGTCGGTCCGCGTCAACTACCGTTGGGGTGGTCCGGTCGTCGCGAAGTACTGATCGCGCCTTATCCGCTTGAGTTCGAAAAGGCCGGCCGTCGCGCCGGCTTTTTTGTTGCACCGAAAACCCGCTTTTCAAAATCGAACGTTTCGACCCACAACTCCTGTGTGAGTGTATCTTTCCGGAAACAGTATTTCTGGTTGAATAAGCTATATCTCCCGCACCAATTGATGACTGGGGCGGTGACAGGATGAAGACGTTGTTGTTGGCGGCGGTTGGCTTGACGGCCGTTGCGATTTCTCCGGCCCTGGCGGCCGATCTTCCGGCGCGGGCGCCGGCCTACACTAAGGCGCCCGTGATGGCGCCGGTCTACGACTGGTCCGGTTTCTACATCGGCCTCAATGCCGGCGGCGCCTCGAGCCGCGACTGTTACACCCTCAACAGTGTTGCGGGCGTTGCGCTCACCCCGATCTCGGAGGGCTGCCACAACGCGACGGGCGCTCTGGTCGGCGGTCAAGCTGGCTATCGCTGGCAGATGACCAACTGGGTGTTCGGCCTCGAAGCCCAGGGCGACTGGGCGAACCTGAAGGGATCGAATCCGAGCCTTACGGCAGCGATACCCTATACCAACCAGACCAAGGTGGACGCGATCGGCCTGTTCACCGGCCAGGTCGGCTACGCCTGGAACAACACGCTGCTGTATTTGAAGGGCGGCGCCGCAGTCACGGACAATAAATACAGCTCCTTCTTCACCGGACCCAGCATCGTGTTCAACACGGCGAGCGACACGCGCTGGGGCGGCGCGGTGGGAGCCGGCATCGAATACGGCTTTGCGCCGAATTGGTCCGTCGGTATCGAGTACGACCACCTTTTCATGGGCAAACCCAACGTGGCGTTCCCGGCAATGGCCATCAATTTCCCGCCGTTTACCGGAGCTGTCGGCCGCTCCGACAACATCAGTCAGGGTATCGACATGGCAACTGTCCGCGTCAATTACCGGTTCGGCGGCCCGGTGGTCGCGAAGTACTGATCGCGATCGGAAAACGACCAATTCGAAAAGGCCGGCATCGCGCCGGCTTTTTTGTTGGGCGCTGCTGACCGCTGCTGCCATGGGACCAGCTTTTCCAGGTCTCGCGGAACAATCGGTTGATGGTTTTCACGCGGCACTGGAAATTGATTCCCGTTCTTCCTATGTTCCGAGCTTAATCATTGGCGTCTGATCGCTTTCCGGCGACGCGCCTATTCCCGCGTCTTTGCGCGCCCGGAAATGCCGACATGGATGAAGTTTTGAAAGCACGACGCCAATCTGCCAGTAGCCTGCGTGCGATCACCATTCGCGGCGCGCGCGAGCACAATCTGAAAAACGTCGACGTCGAAATCCCGCGCGACAAGCTCGTGGTGTTCACGGGGCTGTCGGGCTCCGGCAAATCCTCGCTCGCGTTCGATACGATTTACGCCGAGGGCCAGCGGCGTTACGTCGAGTCGCTGTCGGCCTATGCGCGACAATTCCTGGAGATGATGCAGAAGCCCGATGTCGATCAGATCGACGGGCTGTCGCCGGCGATTTCGATCGAGCAGAAGACGACGTCGAAAAATCCGCGCTCGACCGTCGGCACCGTCACCGAGATCTACGACTACATGCGCCTGTTGTGGGCGCGCGTCGGCGTGCCTTACTCGCCGGCTACGGGTCTTCCGATCGAAAGCCAAATCGTCTCACAGATGGTTGATCGCGTGCTGGCGCTGCCGGAGGGTACGCGGCTTTATCTGCTCGCGCCGGTCGTGCGCGGCCGCAAAGGCGAGTACAAGAAAGAGCTCGCCGAATATCTCAAGAAGGGATTCCAGCGCGTCAAGATCGACGGCAAGTTTCATGAACTCGCCGAAGCGCCCACGCTCGACAAGAAGTTCCCGCACGACATCGATGTCGTCGTCGACCGCATCGTGGTGCGGCCGGACATCGGCCAGCGGCTGGCCGAGAGTTTCGAGACCGCGCTGAAGATCGCCGAAGGTCTCGCGGTGATCGAATATGCGGATGCGCCGGCAACCTCCCCCGCCGTCGACGACAAGAAGAAAACGGCAAAAATCCACGACAAGAGCGGACCGGAACGGATTCTGTTTTCGGAAAAGTTCGCCTGCCCCGTTTCAGGCTTCACGATACCGGAGATCGAGCCGCGGCTGTTCTCGTTCAACAACCCCTATGGCGCGTGTCCGGCCTGCGGCGGCCTCGGCATCGAGCAGCATATCGACGAGGACCTCGTTATTCCCGACAAGGAAATGACGTTGCGCAAGGGCGCAATCGCGCC
>DATHPL010000323.1:0-9009 GCA_035483915.1 Bradyrhizobium sp. | reverse complement strand
GGACATGATTGCTGCGGGCAATATTGGGTGCATGGTGCAGATTGCCAGCGGTACGTCAGTTCCTGTGATGCACACGATTGAGCTTCTCGATTGGGCGACGGGCGGCCCGCAGCCGGTATCGAGCGGACTCGACAGGCTAGTGCGCAACGACGGCCTGAACGCCCGATAGACACGGCTCAGCGCAACAGGAGGACGACATGGCTAAAGCGAAGAAGAAGAAAGGCAAGAAGGCGAAGAAGGCTAAAAAGCTTCTCGCCGCGAAGAAAAAGTCCGCCAAGAAGGCGGTCAAAAAATCCGCGAAGAAGTCCGCGAAGAAAGCCAAGAAGGCCGTGAAGAAGTCGGCCAAGAAGGCTGTCAAGAAAGCTGCCAAGAAGGCGGCTCCGAAAAAGGCGGCGAAGAAGGCTGCGAAAAAGAGGGCCGCTCCCGTCAAGGCCGCGATGCCGGCGGAAGCCGCGCCGTCGCATGAGACGGAAGCTCCAACTCATAGCTGGGCGACGCCAAGTCATGACGAGCCGGCTGCTGCGCCGTCATGGGAGCACTCCTCCAGCCACCACAACTCTGGCAGCGAGGACGGAAACTAGAACAATCTCCGGCCAACTGGCCTTCAAAATTGAAGGGCCGCAGCGTCGTATCGCTGCGGCCTTTTAGTTTTGCGCTGCTCAACCTGATTGGTCTGGCCCGAAGCGGGGGAAGAGTAATTTGTGATCAGATTACAACAGCTTGCAGCAATACCCGTTTCACACTCTGAAATGGATAAAAAATATGCAGATGATTACGTTTTAATCTTCGTGTTATAGCCGCCCTATACCAGATTGCCTCTCGCATAACGGACACCGCGCCCATCGAAGGCGCCGGTTTCCGGACACGGATGGATGGGCCGCTAATGAAAACGCTCGTTATAGTTGCCGCATTGCTCGCCGTGTCCGGACCCGTTTTTGCTGCGGATTTGCCGGTGAAGGCCGCGAAGGCGCCGGCGTTCGATCCCTGGGATATCGCTTTCGGCGCCGCGGTCATGAGCGACTATGTCTTTCGCGGCATCACCCAGTCGAATCACCAGCCGTCAGTCGCTGCTTATTTCGAACCGCGTTACAACATCAACAAGGACCTGCAGCTCTATGTCGGCACTTCCGTCGAGAGCATTTCGTTTGCCAACCATGCCGCGGCCGAGGTCGATGTTTACGGCGGCATTCGGCCGAGCTTCGGCGCGGTTGCGCTGGATTTCGGTCTCTGGGGCTACCTCTATCCGGGCGGACAATGTCAGGAAGGCTTTCCCGGCGGTGTCGTGGTTTGTCCTCCGGGCTCGCCCTTGGCCTCTGGTCCCAATTTCGTTCAGATCAAGCAAGACCTCAGCTTTTACGAGGCCTACGGCAAGATCAACTGGACCATCAACGATAGCTTCGCGCTGGGCGGCAACGAGTATTACACGCCAAGCTTTTTGAATTCGGGAGCCTGGGGCGATTACGCCTCGATCACCGCGAAGGCGACGGCGCCGGCAAAATGGTTCGGCTCAAGCGGCGTCGGAGCGTATGTGTCAGCCGAAGTCGGCAGACAGTGGTTCGGAACGACGGACGCCTTCTATCGCATTTCGGCTGCGCCTGTGGGCATTGCCTATCCGAGCTACAACACCTGGAATATCGGCATCGCCTTCACCTACAAGGTGTTCACGCTCGACCTGCGCTATTCCGACACCAATCTGAGCAAGGGCGATTGCGCGGCGGTGACGAGCGCCTTCAACGCCAACATCCCGGGCAATACGACCGCCATCAATCCCAATGGCTTCGGCTCCAACTGGTGCGGTGCGGCCGGCATCGTCAAGCTTTCCGCCGACCTGACCGCGATGACCAACCTGAAGTAATTTGTAGAAGCGTCTCGTTAGGAAGAGCTTTTCTGCGGTTTCTGCTCGTGCGCGGCGAAGTGGTCGCCCTCACGGTCCAGCACGATATGGCCGTCGTGAAATGCCTCGAGCGTGCTGCGATGACCGATCGAGATCGTGGTCGTCGTCTTGAGCTTGTCGGCAAGCAGGCGATAGAGCGCCGCCTCGGAGGCCTCGTCGAGCGAAGCGGTGGCCTCGTCGAGGAAAAGGTATTGCGGCTGGTGCAACAGCGCGCGGGCGATGCCGAGACGCTGCTGTTCGCCGAGCGAGAGCATCCGGTTCCAGTGGGCATCTTCCTCCAGCCTCGGGGCGAGTTGCGGCAGGCCCACGGCGGTGAGCGCCTGTTCAACGACAGCCGAGCTGAACGCATCCGCCTTCGAAGGGTAGACGATCGCTGCTTTCAGTGCGCCGACCGGAAAATACGGCCGCTGCGGCAACATCATCAGCGTGGCGTTGGCGGGGATGGTGATCACGCCGTCGCCAAACGGCCATATGCCGGCGATCGCGCGAAACAGCGTCGACTTGCCGGCTCCCGATGGCCCGGTGACAAGGACGTGCTCGTTGTTCGTAATACGCAGGCCATCGGCTGCAACCAGCGGCGCGCCGTTGGGTAATTTGACCAGGAACTGCCGCAGCTCGATCGCTTTGCTTTCGTCCGAACGCACGACATTGATCGAGGGAGTGTCGCCTGTAAGGCGGGCGGCGCTCGCGATCGTTTCTTCGAAACCTTCGAGACGGGCAACGACCGAACTCCATTCGGCCAGCGTGCGATAGACCGAGACAAAGAACGACAGCGATTGCTGCACGCTGGAAAAGGCGGAAGCGGTCTGCATCATGCCGCCAAGCTGGATCTTGCCGGCGAAATAGGCCGGTGCCACCAGAATATAGGGAAAGACTACTGCGGCTTGCGCGTAGCTCGAGGTGAACGCGGTCAGCCGTTTGGTGCGGGTCATGATCTCGTACCAGTTCTGGACGACGCGGCCGAAGCGCCCCAACAGCCGCTCCTGTTCGGCGCTTTCGCCGTGGAGCAGCGCGATCTGCTCCGAATTCTCGCGCACCCGCACGAGATTGAAACGGAAGTCGGCTTCAAACCGCTGCTGCTGGAAATTGAGCATGACCAGGGGTGAGCCGATCCAATGCGTCAGCGCCGTGCCGAAGACGGCGTAAATCAGCGCGCCCCATACCAGATAGCCGGGGATATGGAATTCGCTGCCGAACACCGTCAGCGGCGAATCGACCGAAAGGCCCCACAGAATGATGACAAAGGAGGCGAGCGTCACCACGGCGCTCAGGAAATTGACGCAGATGTTCAACGTCTGCTCGACGAACATCTTGACGTCGTCGGCGATGCGCTGGTCCGGATTGTCGGCCGTATCTCCACGAAGCTGCATGCGGTAATGATTGGCGTTATGCAGCCATTCGCCGAGATAATGGCGGGTCAGCCAGTTCCGCCAGCGGATCTGAAGCCATTGATTGAGATAAAGCTGATAGACGGCGAGCGCGATATAGACGGCCGCAAGCCCGCAAAAGATGCCCATCTCACGGACGAAAGCGTCCCAGTCTTTCTCCTGCAGCGCATTGTAAAAGCGGTTATTCCACTGGTTGAAGAGAACATTGAGCCCCACCACCATGAGTTCGATTGCGATGACCGCCGCAAGCAGCAAGCGGCCTGCGAATCTGTCTTCGGAACGGAAGTACGGAACTGCGATGCGCCACACAGTCGCAGGTCTCAAGCGGATATTGTTCACAGATCGGGGTCTCCGGGGGAATAGCTGCGCCGATGAGGTGTTGGTTTGGCCAGTGCAGGAGGTTGTTTTTCGTTACGGGTTCGCTGCGGTCTCTTCCAACATCTGCAAAACCGTATGCGAATGCCGGCTCCAGAACTAGACTAAAGTCGTAACAACGTCGGTATGGGTTCGCTTGTCGCGACATGCAAGTCAACTCTAGCATGCGGTCAACGGCGGGTGGCGGGGGGCCCTCTCATTTCGCGCGTTTGTGAGCGGGTTTGGCAGAAGTCAAATTCGCCCTTGAAGCCGCGCTTTGCTAAAGGCCCTCAGTACTAGCGCCAGCGTACCAGCCGTTCACGCGGGCTGGCACGCCACAAAAGCGCGTGGGGAGGAATCATAATGTGGAATCAGGTCTATAATCCTTTTAACAACGCCGTGCTGTCGACGATCGCCGCGGCGGTGCCCGTCGTCACGCTGTTGATCTTGATCGCTAGCGGCAAGGTCAAGGCGCACATCGCCGCCATCATTGCGGTGATCCTGACCAACCTGATCGCGATTTTCGTGTTCACCATGCCCGCGGGCATGTCGATCCGCGCCTCGCTGCTCGGCGTGGTGTCAGGTTTCTTCCCGATCGGCTGGATCGTGCTCAACGTCATCTTTCTCTACCAGCTAACGGTCGCAACGGGTCAATTCGAGCTATTGAAGCGCGCGGTTGGCGGCGTTACCGAAGATCGTCGTCTGCAACTGCTGCTGATCGCGTTTTCGTTTGGCGCGTTCTTCGAGGGCGCATCGGGATTTGGCACGCCGGTCGCGATCACCGGCTCGGTTCTGATCGGTCTCGGCTTCTCGCCGCTCGCAGCATCCGGTCTCTCGCTGATCGCCAATACGGCGCCGGTTGCCTATGGCGCGCTCGGCACCCCGATCCAGGGGCTCGCTTCGGTGACTGGACTCGATCCCTATATTCTCGGCGCCATGGTCGGACGGCAGCTGCCGGTGTTCTCGCTGATCGTGCCGTTCTGGGTGGTATGGGCCTTCGCCGGCTGGAAAGGCATGAAGGATATCTGGCCGGCTATCCTGGTCACCGGTATTTCGTTTGCTGTCCCGCAATTCGTGATCTCGAATTACATCAATCCCTGGATCGTCGATATCGGGGCGTCGCTGATCTCGATGGGCTGTCTCATTCTGTTCCTGCGCGTGTGGCAGCCGAAACAGCTTTGGTTGTCGCCGGCTCTGCGCGGCAACGACGAATCCCTGGCGACCATGGCACCGGCAAAGCCGATGGATAAGACCCCCCTCAGCCAGGGGCAGCTCTGGAGTTCGTTGCTACCATGGATCATCGTCTGCATCGTGATGCTGATCTGGGGCAACGGCGCATTCAAGACCTGGGCTAACTCGATCTTTACCTGGAACTACCCCGTGCCCGAGCTGCACCAAATGATCAACAAGGTGCCGCCGGTTGCGGTGAAGCCGACGCCTGAGGGCGCCGTATTCGGGTTCACCTATCTGTCGTTCACCGGGACGGGCATGTTGATCGCGGCGATCATCTCGGGCTTGCTGGCGGGCTTCTCGCCGATGAAGATGATCGTCGAATACGGCCGCACCATCAGGCTCTGTGCGATCTCGCTGATCACGATTTCGGCGATGCTCGCGATCGGAACGCTGACGCGCCTCTCCGGCGTCGACGCAACGCTCGGTCTCGCTTTCGCGGCGACCGGGGTCTTGTATCCGTTCTTCGGCACGCTGCTCGGCTGGCTAGGTGTCGCGTTGACAGGATCGGATACCGCGTCGAACATTCTGTTCGGCAACCTGCAGAAGATCACCTCGGAGCAGCTCGGCCTGTCGTCGGTCCTGATGGGCGCGGCGAACTCCTCCGGTGGCGTCATGGGCAAGATGATCGACGCGCAGTCGATCGTCGTCGCCTCTACCGCGACCAACTGGTATGGGCATGAGGGCACGATTCTGCGCTTTGTGTTCAAACACTCGATTGCACTGGCCTGTCTGGTCGGCCTGTTCGTGATGTTGCAGGCGTATGTCTATCCGTTCACGGCGATGGTCCTGAAATAGACCTCGATCCGATCTGGATTGATCAAGTCCCCCGCGTCCTGCCGGACGCGGGGATTTTTTTGCCGCCGTCAATCTGGTCAATGTCACGTTGGCCGACTACAACCGCGCCCGTTCTGGATTTTGTTGGGGAACACCATGTGGTCTATGCGCGCTTTATTGAGGCAGGCAGCGGTCGCCGCCTTTGCGATCGCCGGCTTTGCGGCCGGCCCCGCCGGTGCGGAGGAGGGCTTTCCGTTTGGCTTCGAGATGACACTGGATGCGCTCCCCCAGGCGGGGTCGAAGCGCATTCCGACACTTGAGATCGGCGACAACGGCGAGGCGAAACTCGATTTGTGGTGCAAGACCGGCACGGGTCAATTCTCGGTCGCGGGCAATACCGTGATCTTCGTTCCCGGCCAGTTGCAGGACCGTGACTGCCCGGCGGTGCGGGCGCAGGCTGACGACGATCTCGTCTCGGCACTCAGCGAAGCCACCACCTGGCGGCGGCGGGGCGATCAGGTGTCCTTTGCGGGCACCAAGCCCCTGCGGTTCCATATCAACACGAACTGACCGTTCTTACTTTTTACTTCCAGACCGATTTGTCGGCGTCCCAGCGCTGCCCTTTGAATTCCTTGGTCAAAGCGTCAACGACGCCGTTGTCGTCTTTCTGGGCGCCTTCTTCATCGCCGCTGGAATCGTTGGCGAGGTTGAGGGCGGGCCCGGAGGTCTCGTCGGCGGTCGAGATGGCGGGACTAGAGACCCACAGGACCAGCCGGTCCGATCCGCCGGGCTTTTCGGATGCGACGAGCGCGGTCACCTCGAGGGTGTCGGTGAGATCGAGCGCGGGATAGAGCTCGCTGGGGCGTTTGAACGTCAGTTTCAGTTTGCCGTTACTGGTGTTCCAGGCGGAACTCGCGGGCTTTGCCGAAAAGGCTCTAGCCAGGACGTCGGTAATCGTCGCGGCAAGCTTGTCCTTGTTGAGCCGCTCGCCGTCGCGCCAGCCGGTGGTCGAAAAGCGGATGGTGCGGTCCATTTCCAGGATTCCCGTGGTCCAGCCGGCTGCGACCACGCCGGGTGCCGATTTGAATTTTGCGATCATCGCAGCAGTGCGCTCCGGATCGGTGCTGAGCGTGATGGTCTGCTCGCCCGCGCGCAGCACGTCGCAGGTGACGGCGAGGCTGCTCAAGGAAACTTCGACGTCCTGCCCTTTCAGGCTTTTGAGAAAGTCGGCGGCTGCCTCGAGCTTGACGCGAACGCCGATTGCTTCGGGAGATACTTCGGTAAAATCCTTCGGCGCCGGCGTGATGCCGTCGTCGCTGGTCTGGCTTTCCTGAAATTCCCGTTCGCTGAGGTCCGAATTGTCGGTCGAATTCACCTCGGTGACGGTTTGCCCGATGCTGATCTGGCCCTTGAACTCAAAATTGTCGCCGGCCGGCTTCCGGGTCAGTTTGACCGTGACCGGCAACTTGCCGCCGATGCTTTGGGTGCCGCCGGTGAGTGTCTGGCCGTTGACCGCCAGATTGACGACGAAGCGATCCTTGCGGTCCGAGCCTTTGGCGACGGGATAGCAGACATCGAGGGTGGCCGCGGTGAGGGTCTTGCCTTGTCGTGTCTCTTTCAGGATCACGTCGGCATTGCCATCCATCAGGCCATCGATGGCGGTGAAATATCTGACGTCGTTGGCGCCCGGCGCAGCTTTCGGCGAAAGCTTCATTTGGCCGTGGGCCATGCCGGTCAAGGCCGCGGTAAAAATGGTCAGGAGAAGCAAAGGTGCTCGCATCTGCACTTCCTTGGCTGGGGCTTGAGATCGGTTGGCCTTTCCTAGCAAAGCTCAGGACAATCGCCAAAAAAGAAGGCCGCTGTTCGGCGGCCTTCTTCGAGAATGGATGTTCGGATCGGCTCAGAAGCCCATGCCGCCGCCGTGGCCATGCCCGCCGGCTGCGGCCGGAGCGGGTTCCTTCGGCAACTCCGCAACCATGGCTTCTGTCGTCACCAACAGGGCGGCCACGGAGGACGCGTCCTGCAAGGCGGTGCGCACGACCTTGGCTGGGTCGATGATGCCCTTGGCGACCATATCGACATACTCTTCGGTCTGGGCATCAAAGCCGAACGTCTCCGACTTCTCCTCGAGGATCTTGCCCACGACGATCGAACCTTCGACGCCGGCATTCTCCGAGATCTGACGGATCGGAGCTTCCAGCGCCTTGAGCACGATGTTGATGCCGGCCTGTACGTCGGAATTGTCGTTATGGATGCGCCCCACAGCCTTCTTGGCGCGCAGCAGAGCGACGCCGCCGCCCGGTACGATGCCCTCTTGCACGGCGGCCCGCGTCGCGTTCAGCGCGTCCTCGACGCGATCCTTCTTTTCCTTGACCTCGACCTCGGTCGCGCCGCCGACGCGGATCACCGCGACGCCGCCCGCGAGCTTGGCCAGACGCTCCTGGAGCTTCTCGCGGTCATAGTCGGAGGTGGTTTCCTCGATCTGGGCCTTGATCTGGTTGACCCGGCTCTCGATGTCCTTCTTCTTGCCGGCGCCTTTGACAATCGTGGTGTTTTCCTTGTCGATCACCACCTTGCCGGCGCGGCCAAGCATGTTGACCGTGACGCTTTCGAGCTTCATGCCGAGTTCGTCCGAGATCAGTTGGCCGCCGGTGAGGATCGCAATGTCCTCCAGCATCGCCTTGCGGCGATCGCCGAAGCCCGGCGCCTTGACGGCGGCAACCTTGAGGCCGCCGCGCAGGCGGTTGACGACCAGCGTCGCGAGCGCTTCGCCCTCGACGTCTTCGGCGATGATCAGGAGCGGCTTGCCCGACTGCACCACGGCTTCCAGCACCGGCAGCATCGCCTGAAGGCCGGACAGCTTCTTCTCGTGTAGCAGCACGTAGACGTCTTCGAGCTCGGCGGTCATTTTTTCGCCAGTGGTGACGAAATAAGGCGACAAATAACCGCGGTCGAACTTCATACCTTCGACGATGTCGACTTCGGTCTCGAGCGACTTGTTTTCCTCGACCGTGATGACGCCTTCGTTGCCGACCTTCTGCATCGCTTGCGCGATCATCTTGCCGATCGCGGCATCGCCGTTGGCGGAGATGGTGCCGACCTGGGCGACTTCGGCAGAGGAGGCAACCGGCTTGGCGCGCTTCTCGATATCCTTCACGACGGCGATCACCGCGGTGTCGATGCCGCGCTTCAGGTCCATCGGGTTCATGCCGGCGGCAACGGCCTTGGCGCCTTCGCGCACGATGGCCTGGGCCAGTACGGTCGCGGTGGTGGTGCCGTCACCCGCGGTGTCGTTGGTCTTGGAGGCAACCTCGCGCAGCATCTGCGCGCCCATGTTCTCGAACTTGTCGTCGAGTTCGATCTCCT
>DATHPL010000322.1:0-4040 GCA_035483915.1 Bradyrhizobium sp. | reverse complement strand
GCGCCGCTCTGCTCTGCGGTTGCCTGATGCGCATCGATGATTTTCCGCATCCACGGCACCTCGCCGCACAGATCGAAATAGTCGGTGCCTGAAGCCGCACAAGCCGCCACCAATTCGTTTCCGTATAACAGATACGGTCCTACCGTGGTCACGACCGACCGGGTCTGATCGATCATCGCCTTCAGCGAAGCCGGATCGCCGGAATCAGCCGCGATCAGCGGCGTGTCGGCGGGCGCACCGATCGCATCACGAGCGGAGGCGAGCTTGTCCAGGCTGCGCCCGGCCATGGCCCATTTCAACGACGCGTCGTTCTTGTAATGCGACGCCAGATACTCGGCGACGAGCTGGCCGGTAAATCCGGTTGCGCCATAAACAACGATGTCGAATTTCGCCGAAGATTTCATTTGTATTTCCTGCAGTGGGTATAGCCGCTTATTTCCTGGCGTAGGAGACGCCCATGCCGGCCCGCACGTCGCTCTGGATACCATAAGGTGCGATCGGATAGCGCAAGCCATTCCTGGCGAGCTGCTTCATGCCGGCGATGGCTTTGGCGAGATCGGAGGGCTTGAGCGCCATCAACATCTCCTCGTCGGGCACGCCGCCATAGCGCCGCTCCGCAAAGCATGGCAGCGACAGCGACGGCTCGCCGGTCTTGAGGGCCCGCCCCCACGAATCCGCGCATGCGGTCTCGCCGACCACGCCCCATTCGAACTTCTTGTACCCGGTATATTGCAGCCCGTTGATCAGGATGATCATCTGGCCCGGCGTCGCATAGACGAGACAAATATCCGGCGGGTTGAGCCGGCCGCTCGCGAGCGGACTGACCGCCATCGCTTGATACTGCCCGAAAGGAACGACGTCGAGTGCTTGCTGCCGTTTGTGCGCATCCTCGGCCGTGCCGTGCCAGACCCCGACATAGTTTGCGCCCGCGAGCCATTTCTCGTCCTGCGGCCCCAGTCCAATCACCGCACGACATTGCGCACCGACGAGATCGTCAGCCGTGATGCCCACGGTCCAGCCGAGCCGTGAGGCCATGCTGACAATCTGATCGGTGGTATGGATCGCGGTCGGCCGCCTGATCTTCGGGATCGCCGTCATCTCTTCGACGGTTGCAAACATCTTCAAGCCAATCACCGTCGTCTTGAGGCGAAGCAGATTGTTCAAATCACTGACCATGCCTGCGGGATCGAACGTCTCCGATGATGTCTGCTGTTGCATGGCGTTTGCTCCGGGATCAGCGCTTTTGATCGCGCGCTTCTATCTGATCCTAGCCCGATTGGCCGGCGGTTGCGACCACCGAGCCCGAAGCTAGTTCTGGCCCGGTCCCGGCAGGAAATCGTCGATCTTTCCGGTTAAACGGTAAGCCGCCAAGCCAATCCATTCGCGCATGGCGACCTCGGTGCGCTCCAGGCCATTCATGGCAATTGAGGAAAACGACAACGCCTTGGATGGGCTCGCGCGCCAATCGACGGGATAGGCCTCCACCTTAAATCCCGCCTTGCGGAATAGGCCGATCGAGCGCGGCATATGGAAGGCCGATGTCACCAACAACCAGCGTTCGCCTTCCTTGGGCCTGGCGACCGTTTTGGTGAATTCCGCATTTTCAACCGTGTTGCGCGAAAGCCGCTCGGCGGTCAGTCGCGCTTTGGCAACACCAAGGTTCTCCAGCATAGACAATGCGTAGTCGGCCTCTTTTGCGGAATCATCACCTATCAAGTTGGCGTTGCCGCCGGAATAGACGATGCGGGCATTGGGATATTGACGGGCAAGCTCTGCCGCCGCGACAAGACGATCGCCCGAATGGTCGAGGACCGGTCTGCCATGGGCAGCCGATAGATCGGGTTCGATCCCCCCGCCCAGCACGACAATACCATCCGGGGCGCCGCGCGCGGGATCCCATGGTGGAAACCGCTGCTCGAGCGGCAGGATCAACAGCTTTCCGACCGGCGAAAATCCACACAGCGCCAAAAGGACCACGGAAGTGGCCAACACCCTGCGGCCAAGCACGGCGTAGCGGGTCATTAAAAGAACTGCCCCCAGCACACCGGCGCCGATCAGGAAGTTCACCGGTAACAACATCGTGCCCAGCGTTTTCGAGAGCAAAAAAAACACGGGAGCCCCCTGTGGAGTAGATTTGACTTTCGCTACTGATACAGCGTCATACGCGACGTCCCTTCAGCCTAGAAGCCCTGTCATGAAACATCATCACCTGCACGCCAGTCCCGAAACCTGCCATTGGGGCTTCTTCGAAGCCAAACTGCGTCCCGTCCTCACCATCGAAAGCGGCGATGAGATCACCATCGACACCGTCAGCGGCGGGCCCGACGTGGTGCCGGACCGCAGCCGTTTTCACGTTCCTCCGGAATTGGACGACATTCACGCAAAAAGCGAACGGATGGTGCCGGGTCACATCCTGACCGGGCCAGTCGCCGTCGCGGGCGCCGAAGTCGGCGACGTGCTCGAGGTCGAAATCCTCGATATCCAGCTGCGTCAGGACTGGGGCTACAATCTCATCCGGCCACTGGCAGGCACTTTGCCGGACGATTTTCCCGAGCCCCGGCTGATGAATATTCCGCTAGACAAAACGCGGATGGTCGGCCGGATGCCGTGGGGACTTGACCTGCCGCTAGCGCCGTTCTTCGGCGTCATGGGCGTGGCGCCGCCGCAGGCCTGGGGCCGGATCACCTCGCTCGTCCCGCGCGCGATGGGCGGCAATCTCGACAACAAAGAGCTGACGCCGGGCGCCAAACTCCATTTGCCGGTGTTCGTCCCAGGCGCGCTGTTTTCCTGCGGCGACGGCCATGGCGTTCAGGGTGATGGCGAAGTCTGCGTCACGGCCATTGAAACGGCTTTGCAGGGACGCTTCAAATTGACCCTGCGGAAGGATTTGCGGCTCGGCTATCCACGCGCGGAAACGCCGACGCATTATGTGACAATGGCCATGGATCCCGATCTCGACCAATGTGTCGTCAAGGCATTGCGTGACATGATCGTGCTGATCGGCGAAAAGCGAAACCTGTCACGCGAAGATGCCTATACGTTGTGCAGCCTGGCGGCCGACCTCCGGGTCACGCAGACGGTTAACGGCTCCAAAGGCATCCACTGCATGATTGCGAAGACAATTGTTCACGGGTGAACACTAGCGCAAGTGCCACTGGACATTGTGCTTAAACCATTGGATTCAGCGCCTTGACCGCGTAGTTTGACGTAGGCCGGGACTAGTGCGGCGAATTTGAAGTTCCTATCGGTTTCGCTGCAAGTACGTTATAGGAACTTCAAATTCAAAGCCGCACTAGAAACCCATATTTGCTAGGGCTCCTTTGATTCCGAAGTTCGCATCCGAGGTTGCTGCGATTGCATGCGAACTTCGGAATCGGAGCTCTAGGACCACAGGAGAAAAACCGAGGATGGAAAGACGCCTGGCAGCCATCGTTTGCGCTGATGTCGCCGGCTACTCCCGCATGATGGGCGCCGACGAGGAAGGCACGCATGCGACCTTCAAGGCCCATCGCAGCGCCATCTATCCGGTTATCCTCAATCACGGCGGCCGCCTGGTGAAGAATACCGGCGACGGTTTCCTGCTGGAATATCCGAGCGTCGTCGGCGCGCTCCAGTCCTCGATCGACATCCAGACGCTGATGGCCGAGCGCAACAGCCAGTTGCCTTCGGATCGGCTCATGCAGTTTCGTCTCGGCGTTCACATGGGCGACGTGATGGCCGACGAGGACGAGGTTTTCGGCGACGGCGTCAACATCGCCGTTCGTCTGGAATCCGTCGCCACGCCCGGTGGGGTCGCCGTTTCCGGCAAGGCTTACCAGGAAGCCAGCAAACATATCCACGTTCCCCTGATCGATGCCGGCAGTCGCCGCTTCAAGAACATCGAGGAAGCGATCAGCGTATGGACCTGGGATCCCTGCGCGTCGGAATCCCGTGACCGCGAGCTTCATAACAAATCGAATCTTCCGGCCCAGTATCGAACCGCCATCGTCGGCGTGCTTCCCTTCGTCAATCTCAGCGACCGTACGGAAGAATATTTTTCC
>DATHPL010000321.1:0-6693 GCA_035483915.1 Bradyrhizobium sp. | reverse complement strand
GCGCGACTTTCTTGCTGAAGTAACCCCAGTGCATGGTCTTCGGCGATACCGGGAGCAGATGATGTTTCATACTGATGACCTCAGGCGAAGGCTGGAGTTTTCAGGAAAGGCGACAGGCAGGCGAGCGGCAACAGTCATGGTCATTCCTCCGCCATCGCAGAGAGGAAGCGCTGGGCCACCAGCGTTTTCGGATTGGTCAGCACCTCCCTCGCCGGCCCCTCCTCGACGATGGAGCCGCCCGACAGGAGCACGACGCGGTCGGCAACCTCTTCGGCAAAGCGCAATTGATGCGTCGAAATGATCATGGTCAGCCCGTCCTCGATCGCGAGCCGCCGGATCACCTCGAGCACTTCGTTGACGAGTTCAGGGTCGAGCGCCGAGGTCGGCTCATCGAGCAGCAGCACGCTCGGGTTGGGCGCAATCGCGCGCGCGATGGCGACGCGCTGTTGCTGGCCGCCCGACAAATGACGCGGCAGCGCATCGGAGCGCTGGGTAAGGCCGACGCGCTCCAGCAATTCGCTGGCACGCCGATCGGCGTCGGTGCGGCTCCAGCCATGCACCCAACGTAACGGCCCCGCAATATTCTCTTTTGCCGACAAATGGCCGAACAGATTGAACTGCTGGAACACCATGCCGACGCCGACCTCGGCGCGCTCGTTGGCGAGTGCGCGCGGTGACAATGGCTTGCCGTTATCGCCGAAGCCGAGGCGGCGGCCGCCGACCTTGATCGTGCCTGCCTCCCAGCCCTCGAGATGGTTGATACAGCGCAGCAGCGTGCTCTTGCCGGAGCCGGAAGGGCCGAGCAGCGCGATCACCTCGCCGATCCGCACCGTCAGATCGACGCCCGCAAGGACGGCCTGCTTGTCGTACCGCTTGCGCAGATCCTCGACGTCGACGGCGACATTGTTACGGCGGAGCATCTCCGCCCGTTTGGCGTGATCGACCAGCTCTAACTTCGGCCGTGGCGGCGGCAGTTCGGCGACGCCTGCATCCTTGATCGCCTCCGGAGAGATTTCCAGCGGCTCATCGAGCGGCTGAAAGCGGTACCAGGGCAACAACCGCATCAGGCGCTGGTGCGAGGATTTGCGATCGAGATCAAGCCAGGCCTCGACGACAAGCTGGATCACGGCGATTGCGCCGGTCAGGCACAGATAGATCAGGCCGGAAGCGAAAAAGATCGAGAAGAAGTCGAAGGTCGAGGATGCCAGCTGCGTCGAGCGCAGCGTCAGCTCCTGCACGGCGATCACGGACGCCAGCGATGAGTTCTTCAGCGCGCTGACCGCCTCCGCGCCAAACGCCGGGATCATGGCGCGAATCGCCTGCGGCGCGATGATGCGGTTCATCAGCACGCCGGGCGTCATGCCCAAGGCCTGCCCGGCCAGAATTTGCCCGCGATCGACGCCGAGCACGCCGGCGCGCAGGATTTCGGAAATAAAAGGCGCCTCATTGGCGGCAAGCGCCGTGCCGGCCGCGAGGATCGCCGGCAATTTGATGCCGATATGCGGCAGAGCGTCGTAGACGAACACCATCTGCAGGATCAGCGGCGTGCCGCGGAAAATCACGCTGTAACCGCGCGCGAAAGCCGCGAGCACGCCGAAGCGGCTCAATTGCATGGCCGCCAAGATTATTCCCATCATCAGCCCGCCGATCAGCCCGAGGCCGGTCACCTGCAAGGTGACCGCGATACCCTCGAGCAGATACGGCAGGCTGAGGTAATGGAGAAAAAGATCCATTACTTGACCGTGAGCAGGCCTGGTTCCTTCAGGTTGGCAGGATCAAGATCCCACTTCTTCAGAAGCGCGGCCTGGTCACCCGACTTGTAGATCTCGTTCATGGCCGCCATCACGGCCTCGCGGAACTTCGGCTTGTCCTTCGGCACGGCAATGCCGACGGAATAAGGGATCGTCACGGCGATAGCCTTCTCAAGTTTGTCCGGATTGGCCTTCACCGCATTGTCCACGGTGTTGACATCGTTGATATAGGTGTCGGCACGGCCAGCGAGGATCGCCTGGATGCAGTTGGCGTTGTTGTCATAGAGCTGCAACGTCGGCTCCGGCTTGCCGGCTTCCTTGCACTTCGGCGCCATGTCCTGAACCAGCGGAACCTCGACAAAGCCGGTATTTTCCGCTGCCGCCGCGCCGCACAGCGACATGTTGATGCCGTCGATCTTCTTCGGATTGCCCTTGGCGACCAGCACGCCGTCGAACACCTTGGAATAGGTGATGAAGTCGGCCGCCTTGGCGCGCTCTTCGGTCGCATAGATGTCCGAAATCACGATGTCGGCCTGCCCGCTCGCCAGCGTCGTCAGCAATGCTGCGAAGGTCACGGCCTTGTAGGTCACCTTGAAACCGAGGCATTCGCCGATCTCTTCGCCGAGATCGATGTCGAAGCCGACATATTTGTTCGGGTCTTTCGGGTCGATCGCTTCATAGCCCGGCGTATGCGGATTGATCGCATTGACCAGCGTCTTTCCCTTCCAGTCCGGAAACTTTTCCTGCAAACCGGCGCAGGCGGAGGGCGCTGCCTTGGCCGTCACCGGCGCTAAAAGACTGGCCAGGACCATGGCACCGAGTACGACGCTACGCGAGCCCGCGACTTGCAGGCGCCGCCTGAGTTCTTCAGTGAACAATCGCTTTCGCATCTTCTTCTCCTTCGACATCGTCATGGCCACGCCATGATCCAATTTCGAGAGCGGAGCGTAGTGGCGGCGTTCCCGGTCTGGCTTGTCTTGGGACGCACAAAAAATTGGATAAGCGCATGCTATAAAACGGGCACGGCCTGCAACTAATTTAATCACCCCCGTCGGCGGGGGTGGGATACTTGATCTGCTGGCTCTCACCCGAAGAAGAGAAAGCGCGCGAAATGAACAGATGGCTAGCCGCCGCGGCTTTAACGTTGAGTTTGGTTGTGGCGCCCGCGCAGGCCGAAGCGCCGGCGACCAAAATCAGGTTCACGCTCGACTGGAAGATCCAGGGCCTTCATGCCTGGTTCTACTGGGCCAAGGCGAAAGGCTACTTCACGGCGGAAAACCTCGACGTCACTATCGATCAGGGCGAAGGCGCGGCGGCCACGGTCACCCGTATCCTGTCCGGCGCCTACGATGCCGGTTTCGGCGACATCAATGCGATCATTCAGAACGCCGCGACGCGACCCGCGGAAGCGCCGGTCATGGTCTACATGATCTACAGCAAGGCGCCGTTCGCGCTGCTGACCAAGGCCAGCGGGCCTTTGAAATCGCTGAAAGATCTTCCGGGAACCAAAATCGGCGCACCGGCCGGAGCCGCAGCGCTGAAACTGTTGCCAGTGCTCGCCAAGAACAACCAGATCGACTATGCGAGCCTCGCTATCACCCAGGTCGCGCCGAACCTTCAGGAGCAGATGCTGCTGCAAGGCCAGGTGGACTCGATCGCGGTGTTCAGCGCCACCAGTTATATGAATCTGGTGTCACTGAAGCTTGATCCCGACAAGGATTTTCGCTGGTTCTTCTACGCCGATCACGGCATCGATCTTTATTCGAATGGCGTCATGGTCTCGCCAAAGCTCGCTCACGAAAAGCCGGAGGCGGTCAAAGGTCTCCTGAGAGCGATCAATCGCGCCATCCGCGAGACCGTCAACGATCCGCAGGCGGCCATCGATCTTCTGGCAACCGAAGAGCCGTTGCTGAAGAAGGATATTGAGCTGCGCCGTCTGATTTATGTCTGGGGATCGCTGATCGACACACCCGAAGCGCAGCAATTGGGAATTGGCGATGTGAATGATGACAGGTTGAAATCCTCGATCGCCATCATCTCGACGTCCTTTGAATTGCCGCGGCAGCCGGAGGCCACGCAAGTTTTCGATCGCGGCTTTCTGCCGCCGAAGGCAGACCGGACTCTTGCGGCCATCAATCACTGAAAAGAAAAGCGGGACTTGAAGATGCGCCAGATCGACTGTGCCCATTTGCTCACCGGCAAAGGTGTCGAGAATAACCAAACGATCGAGATCGACGGCGAGCGCATCGGCGCGCTCCGCCCCTGCACGGAAGCGTCAAAACCGCGCCGGCTCGCGATGCCGGCGCTCGTCAACGCCCATGACCATGGCCGCGCTGTTCGTACCAGCTCGATCGGCGCCAGCGGCAAGCCGCTGGAAGCCTGGCTGCAATATCTGGCGTTATTCCCTTCCGTCGATCCCTATCTCGCCGCAGCCGTCTCGCTCGGCAACAGCGCGCTCGGTGGCGCCGGCATCGTCATGATGCATTACACGCGCGCGCAGGGCTTTACCGATTTGCCGACCGAAGTTGCGGAAGTGGCGCGCGCGGCGCGCGATGTCGGCGTGCGCGTCGGATTTGCGGTTTCGATGAAGGACCGCAACCCGATCGGTTATGGGCCGCCCGAGCCGCTGCTCGATGCGCTTCCGAAAGACGCCCGCGAGGAAATCGTCAGCCGCTTCGTCCGCCCGCCGCTGGCGCCGAAGGACTACATCAAGCTCGTGGAAGATGTCGCCGCAGCCGCCGATGGTCCCACCTTCAACGTTCAGTATGGTCCGAATGGCGTGCAATGGTGCAGCGACGCGCTATTGGAGGCCGTTGCCGAAGCCTCAAGCCTGTCCGGACGACGGGTCCATATGCATCTGTTTGAAACACGCTATCAGCGCGGTTATCTCGATCAGCTCTACAGCGGTGACGCCGTCAAATTCCTCGATTCAATTGGCCTGCTCTCCCCTCGCCTGACATTGGCGCATTGCGTGTGGGCGCGGCCCGACGAACTCGAACTGCTTGCCGCGCGTGGCGTGACGATCTCGACCAACTCAAGCTCGAATTTGAAGCTGCGTTCGGGCGTGGCCCCGGTCGCAAAGATGTTCGGATGCGGTTGCCGCGTGGCCATGGGAATTGACGGCGGCGCGCTCGATGACGACGACGATATGTTGCGCGAGCTGCGCCTCACCCATCTTTTGCATCTTGGTTCCGGCTTCACGCCGAAAGTGAACGAGAACGACATGCTGTCCGTTGCTTCGAAGACCGGCCGCCTGTCGGTCACCAATTCGGCCGAGGGCGGCATCGTCGAGATAGGCGCGCCGGCCGATCTGTTGCTGCTGGATTATGATGCGCTCGATGACGACGCCCTGCGCGACGATCTCGATCCAGTGGATATCGTCTTCTCGAGAGTGACCGCCCGTCACATCAGCGAACTCATCATCGCCGGGCGCACCGTCGTGCGAGACGGCCGCGTGCTCGGCATCGATCTCGAGGCCGCCCGCAAGGAAGTCGTGCTCCGGATGCGGGCAGGCCAGCCGGCCATGGCAACGTTTGCGGCCGCGTTATCGCAGCTTGATCGCGCGCTGGCCGAGCACATGGAACGCCAATTCAGCTGCACGTGAGGCGAATGAATTTCAAAAGAAGATCCACAACAAACGCCAGGATCGGACACACCGTCCATGCTTCTTTCGTTCGACGTCTTCGGCACCCTCATCAACGTACGCGAAAGCTCCTACGACGCTTTTCGTTCCATCCTCGGCGAATATGGCCGATCGGATGTCGACGTCCGGGCATTCTGGGAATATTGGGAGGAAAGAAACATCTCCCATTATTGGGAGACCTATCGGCCCTACAAGGAAATCTGCGCGTTATCGCTCAGTGAGGCGTTCGCTCACTTCAACGTTCCCGGCGACCCCAGCGCCATTTCCCATTACTTCGACGCGTTCAGCCGTTTCCAGCTCTATCCGGATGTCCTTTCAACGCTCGAAAGTTTGAGCCGGCGCCATCGGCTGGCGATTGTCTCCAATATCGACAATGATCTTCTGGCAGCTACGCCGCTACAGCGCGAATTCGATCTGGTCTGCACGGCGGAAAAGGCGCGCGGCTACAAGCCGGACGGCACCCTCTTCCGCTATCTCCTGGAGCACGCCGGAGTTCCCTTGAATCAGATCCTGCATTCAGGGCAGTCGCAATTCACGGACATGGTCGGCGGAAAGCCGCTTGGGCTGACCATCACGTGGATCAACCGACGCAATGTCCAGCTCGCGCCATCCGTGCCAAAGCCCGATTTCATTTTTTCGGACATTGCATCGCTCATTCCGCTGATCGAGCGGATGGCCTAGCGGCGGAAAGCGCCACGATCCATCGGATCGCCTTGTAGAAATGTTACTAATATGTCAGACATATGAAAAATAAATATTAGGGAGGATTTTCATGAGCACTTTGGCGACGCCCGGCTCGATCGGACTTCCTCGCGCGACGGCCGACAGCGCCGCCAGCGCGGCGCAGACCGCCGCGATCGCGGCGCGGCTGGAACGATTGCCGCTGACCTCCTACCAGCGCGGCCTGTTTGCGATCATCGCGACCGCCTGGTTCTTCGACAGCATGGACCTCGGGGCGCTCACCTTTGTGCTTGGCCCGATCCGGCAGAGCTTTGGGCTCTCGGCTTCCGAAACCGGCTTGCTTTCCAGCATGAGCTTTCTCGGAATGTTTCTGGGCGCCGCCTCGGCGGGCCTGCTTGCCGACCGCTTCGGCCGCACGCGGGTGTTTCAGGTCAGCATGATCTTCTGGGGATTGGGCAGCATTCTTTGCGGCCTGTCGCCGACTGTGCAAACCTTGGCCGCGGCGCGCATCCTGCTTGGTTTTGGCATGGGCATGGAATTTCCGGTCGCGCAATCGATGGTATCGGAGATGATCCCGGCCAGCCAGCGCGGCAGATATATCGCGCTGCTGGAAGGCTT
>DATHPL010000320.1:0-2154 GCA_035483915.1 Bradyrhizobium sp. | reverse complement strand
CTCCTGCTCGGCATGGTCGGCGCCCGCCGCTCGGCGCTGGTGAGCCGGGAAACCAAGATCAAGGATATTGCGCTTGGCCAGTCGAACTGGCCCACCCGCGCCACCCAGATCGGCAATTGCTACCGGAACCAGTTCGAACTGCCGGTGCTGTTTTATGTCCTGATCGCGATCGCGCTGCCGATCCGCCATGCCGACCTCGTGATCGTGATGCTGTCCTGGGTGTTCGTGGTGACGCGCTTCGTGCATGCCGGCATTTTCGTGAGTTCCAACGATCTCGGCCGGCGCTCGATGGCCTGGCTTGCCGGCGTGCTTGTGCTGCTCGCGATGTGGGTCTATTTCGCACTCAGGATTTTGCTTCTCATTTGAAGCGTCCATGACCCCAATCGAAAGAGTTGAATGACCCCCGCCGCGCGGCTTTCCGCAGCCATCGAGCTGATCCAGACCATTGACGACCAGCGTGTTCCCGCAGCTCAAGCCCTGAAGGAGTGGGGCACCGCCCATCGCTTTGCCGGCTCGGGGGATCGCGCCGCGATCTCCGGCCTGGTCTGGGATGTGCTGCGCCGGCGCGCTTCCAGCGCCTGGATCATGGGCGACGACACGCCGCGCGCGCGCCTGCTCGGCATGCTCCATCTTGAGCGCAAGCTCGATGCGGAGGCGATCGCGGCCTTGTGCGACGGCAGCCGTTTCGCGCCATCCGCTTTGACCGATGGCGAACGGTCAGCATTGACTTCGAATTCGCTCGCGAAGGCGCCTCCACCAATTGCCGGCGATTACCCGGAATGGCTCGACCCGCATCTGGCGGAAGTGTTCGGCGAGGACCGCGTGGCTGAAGCTACCGCCATGGCGAGCCGCGCGCCGCTCGATTTGCGCGTCAATACACTGAAAGCCAAGCGCGAGAAGGTGCTGGCTTCGACCGCCCATCTCGGCACCATGGAGACGCCGTGGTCGCCGCTCGGACTTCGCATTGATCTATCCGCCGACGCCCGCAACCCCGGCATCCATGCCGAGGAAGCCTTCATCAAGGGCGCGTTCGAGGTGCAGGACGAGGGCTCGCAACTGGCGGCGCTGCTCTCGGCGGCGAAACCCGGCGAGCAGGTGATCGACCTCTGTGCCGGCGCCGGCGGCAAGACGCTGGCGTTGGCCGCGATGATGCAGGGCAAGGGTCGGCTGATTGCCACCGACAGCGACAAGCGCCAGCTCGCGCCGATCCACGAGCGGCTGTCGCGCGCCGGCATCCACAATTGCGACGTGCGCACGCCGAAAGGTGAGGGCGACGCGTTGTCCGATATCCGCGCTTCGGCCGATCTCGTGATGATCGATGCGCCTTGCACGGGAACCGGAACCTGGCGGCGCAACCCCGACGCCAAATGGCGGATCAGGCCGGGCGCGCTTGAACAGCGCCTCAAAAACCAGGCCGAAGTACTTGATCGCGCGGCTCATCTGGTCAAGCCGGGTGGCCGCATCGCCTATGTGACGTGTTCGGTGCTTGCTGCCGAAAACGGCGGCCAGATCCGGCAATTTCTGGCGCAGAGTGCGGATTTCGCGGTAGTGCCTCCTGGCGAGACCGTGACCGCGCTCTGGGACAAGGCGGAGGATTTCGCCACCGCCACGCTGCAGTCGGCCGAGGGGCTTCTGATGACCCCACGCCGGACGGGTACGGACGGGTTTTATGTGTCGGTGCTGAAGCGGGGAGGATAGCTCTCAGTTGTCATTCCGGGATGCGCCGCTAGGCGCAGGCCCGGAATCCATCGAGCCGCAAGAATGCTGGGAGAAATGGATTCCGGGCTCGACGCTCCGCGTCGCCCCGGAATGACAGGAAAAGGCGCCCGGAATGACGTGGATAGCCCGTTTTTCAAGGGTTGCGACCCCGGCCTCCGTCGCGTAATTGCTTGATATGACAGCAGCCCAGCAAGCCCGCGAGTCGACGCCCTCGGTGGCCTCGGCGCATGACAAGATTCTGATTGTCGACTTCGGCAGCCAGGTCACGCAACTGATCGCCCGCCGCGTTCGCGAGGAGGGCGTCTATTCCGAAATCGTCCCGTTCCAGAAGGCCGAAGCCGCCTTCCGTGAGATGCAGCCGAAAGCGGTGATCCTTTCTGGCGGTCCAGCCTCGGTGCTGGACAAGGATGCGCCCGCTGCCCCGATGTCGATCCT
>DATHPL010000319.1:0-14717 GCA_035483915.1 Bradyrhizobium sp. | reverse complement strand
ACCGTGCGCGATCATCGCCCGCGGCGTCTCGAAGAAGCCGAGGTCGTCGAGCGCGAACATCGGCCGCTTGCCGTAGCGCGTGGCGAATTCGGCAAGCTCGATTTCCGCCTCGCTGCAATGGGTGTGGAATCCGGTGCCGTGTTTTTTCGCAAGCTCGATGGCGCGACGCTGCCCGGTCTCGTCGGCATAGAACAGATGCTCCAGTCCAACCCAGACGTTGATGCGGCCATCGGCCTTGCGGTGCCACGTCTCGATCAGAGCTTCGTTCATGTCGAGCGTATCGAAATAATTGTAGTCCGGATGCTCGCCTACATAAGGCACCGCCACCAGCCGATTGCCGATGGTCTCCGCTGCCTTCGCGCTGCCTTCCATGAACCGCCACATGTCGACCACGGTGGTGGAGCCGCCCAGCGCGGATTCAGCGTAACAGAGCCATGAGGCTGCTTCGGCTTCCTCCGGGCGCAATACCCGGTGCATCGGATTGATATGCAGCGTCAGCCAGTCCCACACCGGCAGATGTTCAGCCGTGCCGCGCAGGAAACCGGAATGGGCGTGAGCATTGATCAGGCCCGGCATCAGCACCGAATTTCTGATACGTTTGACCGGCGTCGATGGCGACGACGCCGCAAGCGTATGCAGCGTATCGACCGCGAGAATGCGGCCATCCGCGATGTGAATAGCCCCATCGGGGATGACGCGATTTTGCTCATCCATCGTGAGCAGAAAGTCGCCGGCGAGAATGAATTCGGCGCTGGTCACGTCAAACCCCGCCTTTCGGCCCTCGCCTCGCCGAGACGCTTCGCTGAATACAGAATGAAATCCGCCGCGCGTTCGCCGATTATGGTGACTGGCGCGTGAGTGTTGCAGCTCGGAATGATCGGGATCACCGAGGCGTCCGCGATACGCAGACCTTCAACACCGCGCACCATAAGCCGTTCGTCGACCACGGACATGTCATCGTTGCCCATCTTCGCCGTGCCGCAGGTATGAAAGAAGGTCGAGCAGGCCGTGCGGATGAAACGAATCGTTTCATCGCGATTGAGCCGCCGTTCCGGCGCGGCGAACCCTGCGAACCAATCGGCATAGGCCCGGCTGGTCCCAAGCTCCATCACATCGCCAACCGCCTCGACGAGGTCGTTTAAATCCTCGAGCTCGCTGAGAAAGTTGGGCTGGATCTCGATCGCCGAACCCGGCTCCGCCCCAAGCAGGCGCAAATAGCCGCGGCTGCGGGAGCGCATCAGGCCGGTGCCGATCGCAAACACGTCACCATTGAGATCGTAGCTACTCGCGACCTCGGCCGTGGCGCTGCGGCCCTGGACCGGAAAGGCGTGGACGTTGGGTTGCGCAAGACTGCTGCGGGTCTTCCAGTTGAGCATCGAGCCGCCGCCATTGTCGCTGACGGGACCAAGCGGCCGTCTGGCTCTGAAATTGACGGCGCGTATCAACGGATGATCCTGCAGGTTTTGGCCGACGCCGGGAAGCGCGGTCCTGACCGCGATGCCGAGCCGCGCGAGTTCGCTCGCGTTGCCGATACCGGACAGCAGTAGAAGCCGCGGCGTATCGATTGCACCCAGCGCCAGAATGATCTCGACCGCGGCGCGGGTCTCAACCTCCTCACCATCAACGAGGTGCCGGACGGAGATACAGCGCCGGCCTTCGAAACCAAGTTTCGTCACCAGTGAGTGCGGGAGCACCGTGAGATTGTCGCGCTCCAGTACCGGCCAGAGATAGCCGCGCGCCGAACTGAACCGTTTCCCCGCGCATATGTTGAAATTGGATGGCGTAGCACCTTCGTTGGTCGCGCTATTCGGATCGTCGATCACGGGAATGCCGAATTCAGCGGCGCCGTCGATCAGCGCCGTCGCGATCGGATGAAGCGCACGGCTTCGTTCGATCCGTAGCGGACCGTCCGAGCCACGCCATTCGCTGGCGCCGCCCTCCCAATCCTCGCACCGTTTGAAGTAGGGCAGCACATCCTTGAAGGCCCAACCCTTGGCGCCCGAAGCCTCCCAGGCGTCATAGTCCGCGGGATGGCCGCGATACCACATCATGGCGTTGATCGCGGATGAGCCGCCGAGCACCCTGCCCCTTGGAATCCCGATGGTGCGGCCATCGACGTGTGGCGTCGGCGCATAGTCGTAGCCCCAGTCATAGGCGCTGCGTCCGAGCGAAACCCATTTGCTGGGATCGTCGATCTCCGCAATGCCGATGCCGGGCGGACCGGCTTCGATCAACAGGACATCCGCGCCGGCATCGACCAGACGCCTCGTCACGGCGGCGCCGCCCGATCCGGCGCCGACCACAATGAAATCATAGGCGGCCTTGCGCTGGCGGACGGGAATCGCCGCCGTCGAGTTCTGTCTGGTCGGATCAGTTGTGCTCACTCGGCCCCATGATCACGATGTTCTCGGTCGCTTCCACATGACGAACGAAGATGTATTTGTCTTCGCGGCCGTCGCTGTGCTTGCGCTTGATGTCAGGCTGCACCGTTCCGGTGACCTTGGCGACGACAACATAAGGGACATCGCTGGCTAGTCCTTTGGCGCAATGCGCATCAAATTCCTTGACGGTGTGGACCGTGAAGGCCTGCTCGACACCGGCCCCGCGCGCAATCGCCGCAAGATCGACCAGCCCCGATGCGGTATGCGTCGGCGGCCCGCCGATCGACTGATAGCATTCGTTGTCCCAGACCACGACGAACAGGTTTTTCGGCTGCTCGTTGCCCAGTGTCGCCAGAATGCCCAGATTGAACATCATGCCGCCGTCGGTATCGAGCGATACGATGCGACGGTGCGGAAGACCTACCGCGAGCCCAAAGGCTTCCGGCGTGACGCAGCCGAGCTGTTGCTGGAAAAGACTGGCGCTGCGCATATGCGGGGCCGCGTTGTACCATTCGTCGACGCTGGCGCCGAGCGACAGGATCACGAGTTCATCCTTTAGACGCGCGGCCAGCGCCTTCATGCAGTCGAACCGCTTCATCGTACCACCTCGCCGCCAAGCGCCACCGCCGAGTGATAATAGGAAGCATACGACCACGCATAAGCATCTGATATCGCGCGCTCGATCTTGTCCTCTTCGCGGACTACCTGGTAGGGAATGCGAAGCGCATCCAGCACCGGCTCCATGGTGATGCCGTGCGGAATGGCCCACCAGTTGTTTTCGCCGAGTTCGCCGCGATAGCTCATCAGCATCACGACCGGAATTCCGGCCCCCAGCCCCATCCGCGCCAGCGGCTCGACGGAGGCGCGCAGGCCGGAGTTCTCCATGACCAGCGCCGCTTTCTTGCCGGACAGGAACACACCGCCGCAGATCGCCGCGCCCTCGCCTTCATTGGTGACGCGGATGGTGCGGATCTCCGGATCGGCGTCGAGCGCCGGGTATAGCTCCTTGAACAGCGAATCCGGCAGATAGCAGACGACGCTGACGCCCGCCTTCTTCAATCCGCGTATGACGGCCTCGACCGCGCTTTGTTTCATTGCATCCTCATTCCCGTGGCCCTAACTCGCAACTCTGCCGGTGTTCCGGATAGACCTCTTTTTTTGTTCAAAGCGATGCGTCGGACGCAACACCGACGTTCCCCAAGCAACATCACTCGCGCAAACCCTCGATCGCCTCCGAAAGTAAGGCGCCGAACGCCAGCGCCGCGTCGGACATTTCCTTCTCCGGCCGTGCCAGCAGCATCAGCCGACGCGGACTAATCTTGGGATCGCGGAGCGGCACGAAGGTCAGCGTGCCGTTCGCGATTTCGCCTTCGATGCCGACGCGGGTCTGCAGGACGATGCCGAGATCCATGTTGGCCATGTCGATCATCAGGCTGATGGAATTGGTGCGCGAGCGGCACGTCAATTCGATCAATGAGCGGTTGAAGGCTTCCTCGACCGAGATGCCGAGCATCAGACTGTTGTCGGACAGGATCACGCGCTCGCCCGACAGGTTGAACAGCTTCAATTCCTTCTTGCCGGCGAACCGGCCGCCGGGTTTGGCCAGCACGCCGAGCGACAGGCTGGTGGTAGCGATCCGGCGTACATTTCGCGGCACCTGGACATCGAACGCAACGGCCAGATCGCAATCCCCCTCGGCAACGGCATCGCAGGCCTGCCGCGATCCGATCACCTTGATATCGACATTGATGTCGGGATGTTGCGCCCAGAATTTAGCCAAAATGCGCGGCAACAGCCCGCGGGCGGCGCTTTCGATTACCGCGACCGAAACCGTGCCGCGAAACAATCCGTGGAGTTCGTTGATCTTCGACGACGCCCGGCTGAGCTCGGCGGTACTAAGGCGGGAATGATAGAGCAGCAACTCGCCGGCGCTGGTCAGCTTGCGGCGCTGCCGCTGGCGTTCGAACAGCGGCGTCCCGAGTTCTTCCTCAAGCTGCTTGATGACCCGGCTGATCGACGAAGGCGCAACCCTCAAGACCAGCGCCGCCCGACGGATCGATCCGAGCCGGGCGACCAATTGGAAATAATGGATCCGCGTGGCGACGAGCCCCAGCCGGTAGGGATCCATCGGCTGGCTCACGCTGACTTGAGCGGCCGCAGGATTTTCATGTCGCGGGGCATCACGCTTTACTGAGGCTTTCGGCGGCATCAGTGATAATCCGGGATGCCCGGCATCGTCCTGAAGCCGGGCAGCGCGCGAAACCGCCGCGCCCATCGGCGCAGCGCCGGATATTCGTCATGGTCGATACCGAAGTCACGGCTGAGCGCAAAAGCCGGAAATAGCGCGATGTCCGCAATGGTCGGATGTTCTGTGGCGAACCACTCTTCTTGCGCAAATCCGCGCGCGGTCATGTGATCGTCCATGATGCGAATGGCGCGGGACGATGCCGTGCGCAGCGATGTCTCGTCCCCCCGCGTCCCGAACAGCGAATGCTGGCGTGCCGTGATCGTGACGCCAAGATCATGCGCCGAGAAAATCAGCCACTGCATCACCTCGGCGAATTCTACTCCCTGCGCGGGAAGCCATTTCCCTGTGGGATCATGCGAACGCGCCAGATGCGCGAGGATCGCTTCGGTACCATGCAACACGAGATCGCCATCGCGGAGGATCGGCAAACGGCCGGAAGGGTTCAACGCCAGAAACGGCGGCGAAAGATGCTCCTTGCCCGGAAAGACATCGACGGCCACGGCCTGCCATTCGAGGCCGAGCAAGGACAAAGCAAGCCTGACCCTGTAGCAACTGTCGTCGAGTTCATAGTTGTAGAGAACGAGTCCGCTTGTCATCAGGCCTCATCCTGATCAAGTCGTGGTTCCGCCGCCCGCGCCTGCTCCACGATCTGACGCCACTGCAGCGCCCGGTTGTTAAAGTGGTTCTGACCCGCGCCCTTGTAGCGCTCCGCTGGCCCGGCGATCGACAGATGAAGCGCGGTGCGCGCGTTCGAGATGGCCTGAACACCGACGAGAAGCCGGTCCTGTGCGCACGAAATCGCAAACAGCGTATCGCTCACGCGGCTGACGGTCGTGTCGGCCGGAGTTTCGCTTGTGAACGGAACAAGTTGCACGGCGCTCAAGGCCGCGACCGCAGCCTCAACGCCGCAGCCGAGATAAAGACTTCGCAAAGGCACTCCCGGCTCGTCGTCTTCCGGCACGGGAAGCGGATCTTCCGACAGCGTGGTCCAAATCATCCCGTTGCGTTCATGAACGGGATAGACCGGCACCCTGATGGTCTTCGGCACGTCGAGCGCGGGATGGGCGGGAATATATCGGCAATGGCCGCCACTATTATATTGCCAGCCATGATAGAGGCAGGCGATGTGATCGCCGCGCACGAAGCCGAAAGAGAGCTTCATGCCGCGGTGGGGACAACGATCTTCCCAGACATGCGCAGCCCCGCTGTTGTCGCGCCAAACCACCAATTCGCGGTCCAATAGACGTGTACCGGCCGAACTGCTGGCTTCAACGGAATGGGACAGACCGACGGGGTGCCAACAATCCGTTACGCTCATTCCAAACTCCCCTCAGGCCGCCAAACCGACGTCATGGCGCACCACGTCGAGCACGAAACAATCAAAGGGACCGAGGCTGCACGCCATCTCGAACGCGTCGACCAACTCAGTCGCGCCGGACACATTCAAGGCGACGGCCTCAGTGCTGGCCTGTCCGAACTGAACGTCGAGCCCAAGCCGTTCGGCGCGATGCCGCGCGAACTCCACGAAGCTTTGGGTGCGGAACGTGCCTTTAAAGACAAAACGCGCGTGTTCTCGGGTCATCGTCGTTTGGTCCGATTAAGCGTTCGGGCATCGGGATCGTAGCGGAATTACGGATGGCCCAACGCCGAAAAAAGTGTCGTCGCTCGCAGCTCTCTGCACATAAATCGATCAAACGGCACTAAGCTCGGCCTGGCCCGACAGCGCCTTGGCAAGACA
This sequence comes from Bradyrhizobium sp., assembly GCA_035483915.1. Lineage (GTDB taxonomy): Bacteria > Pseudomonadota > Alphaproteobacteria > Rhizobiales > Xanthobacteraceae > Bradyrhizobium. The sequence continues at coordinate 8,350 of DATHPL010000319.1, read as the reverse complement.
AGGCTTTTGCTTTTAGTCGGCTAAAAAACGGCTCGTCAAGTGTTGCGTCTGGCGCATCTGGGGCAACAGCTATTGCGCTCTATCCTGAACAGAACGCGTCTGAAACAATTTTTCGGCTCGTGCCGCTTTGGCACAAGAGTTGCCTGACATTGATCGACTTTCAACGAGCCCATTTCGTTCGCGCAGCACAATCAGAGGGGTCCGAACATGATCGACTTGCGTAATCTTTCCCGCCGCGGACTTTTGAATCTTGGCGCTGGCGCCGGCACGTCCCTGCTGCTGCCGGGGTTGATCCGGCCCGCGAGCGCCGCCACGCCGCTTCCGGCCGTGCCGGAAGACAAGGCCGTCATCGCCTTTGGTCACACCGGACCGGTGGCCGACGAAGGGTGGACCTGGAGCCACGACCAGGGAATGAAAGCCGTGCAGGCCGCGTTCCCCAAATTGAAGACCGTGTTCGTCGAAAGCATTCCCTATTCGGCCGATGCATCACGCACCTTCCGCCAGTTCGTTTCTCAGGGCGCGAACATGGTGTTCGCCACCTCGAATTATGGCGACTTCCTGTATGACGTCGCCAAGAAATCGCCCGACGTCGCCTTCTACGAGTGTGACGGCCGAAATCCCCTCGACAATCTCAGCACTTATTATGTTGCCCACTGGTATCCCACCTACGTCACCGGCGTCGCGGCAGGCCTGATGAGCAAGACCGGCAAGCTCGGCTATGTCGGTTCGTTCCCGGTGCCTTCGGTGTTCTCTGGCACCAACGCCTTCCTGATGGGCGCAAGAAGCGTCAATCCCAATGCGACGATGCAGGTCATCGCGATCAATTCATGGTTCGACCCGCAGGCCGCGACGCAAGCCGGCACGGCCTTGATCGACAACGGCGCCGACCTCGTGTTCGGTATCATGGATGAAGCCGGCTATCTGCAGGTGGCGGAAAAACGCGGCGCCAAGGCGGTAATGTGGAACACCGACATCCGCCGTTTCGGTCCCAAGGCCTACGTCTCCTCGATCATCGTCGACTTCAAGAAGTTCTATGTCGATCAGGTTCGCGCCAGGCTCGAAGGAAAATGGGTCCCGACGCAGACCATCCTGCCGATGGGTGGCGGCATCGATCGCGACGCCTGGGGTGAGACGGTCCCCGACGAGGTCCGCAAGCAGGCCGATGCCGTCCGCGAGAAAATCGCCGGCGGCTGGAGCCCGTTTGTCGGTGAGATCAAGGATTCCAAGGGCAATGTGAAGGTGGCGGCCGGCAAGAAGATGACTGAGTCCGAACTCTACAACTGGGATTGGTCGATCGATGGGGTGAGAGGCATCTGATCGCCAGCCCGGCGCAGGACCGCGCCAGCACCACCAGAGACGGCCGATGAGTGCAGCGACCAACACCGCCGCGGGGCGACCTCCGGGAACGCCCCCGATCGTGCTTCTCAGGGGTATCTGCAAGTATTTTCCCGGCGTCGTCGCCAATCAGTCGATCGATCTCGAAGTGCTGAGCGGCGAGATTCACGCTTTGCTCGGCGAAAACGGCGCCGGCAAATCCACGTTGATGAACATCCTCACCGGCATTTACCAGCCCGATGCCGGTGAGATCATCGTCGACGGCTATGCGAAGGCCTTTGCTTCTCCAGTCGAGGCGATCGCCGCCGGAATCGGCATGGTGCACCAGCATTTCAAGCTGGTACATGCGTTTACGGTCGCGGAAAACATCCATCTCGGATGGGAACAAACCCCGGCGAGGATCAGCGCCCAGGCGCTGGAAGCGCGCACCTCCGAACTCGCCAAAACCTTGAATCTCGCCGTGAAGCCGGACGCGCGGGTCGAAGATCTGTCGACCGGGGAGCAGCAGCGGGTCGAAATCCTGCGGGTGTTGGCGCGTCAGGCGCGGCTTCTGATTCTTGACGAGCCGACCGCGGTGCTGACGCCTTCCGAAGCCCGCGAATTGTTCAAGGCGCTGCGGGAATTCGTCTCCCGCGGCAACGCCGTCGTCTTCATCAGCCACAAGCTTGATGAAGTGCTGGAAATTTCCGACCGCATCACCGTGCTCCGCGGCGGACGCAAGGTTGCGACCGAAGAGACCGGCAATTGCACGCACAAGAGTCTCGCCAAACTGATGGTCGGTCACGAGATCGTCCTCAACGACCTGCGCGGACGCATCGCGGGCGCGGCCTCGCTTTCCCCGCAAGCCGTACTGAGCTTGCATGAGGTCTCGGCGCATGACGATCTCGGCAACGTCGCGCTAAACGACGTGTCGCTGGACGTCAGAGCCGGCGAGATCCTCGGCATCGCCGGTGTCGCCGGCAACGGCCAGAAGGAACTCAGCCAGGTCTTGACGGGAATGCGGCCTGTCGTCTCGGGGCGAATAGAAGTAGGAGAAAAGGACTTCACCGGCAAAAGCGCCGAACAATTCGCGTCCTTGGGCGTCGGCCACATTCCGGAGGACCGGCTGCACAGCGGCCTCGCGCCCGCACTCAACGTCACCGACAACGCCGTGATGCGCGAATACAAGAAGCCGCCGGTGTCGGTCGGAAGCTGGTTCCGGCCGCGCGCCGCAACCGCGCTTGCCGAAACCATCGCCGCCGCAGCGTCGGTTGCGGTCCCAGATTTTGCCATGCCCGTGCGCAACTTGTCGGGTGGCAACCAGCAGAGGCTGGTCGCCCGCCGCGAAATGCGCATTGCGGATAAGGTGCTGATCGCAGCCTATCCGAGCCGCGGCCTCGACGTCGGCGCCATCAACACCATGATGCGCTACTTCGTCGAGTTGCGCGACGCCGGTTGCGCCGTCGTACTGATTTCGGAAGAATTAGAAGAACTGCTCAACATCTCCGACCGCATTGCGGTGATGTTCCATGGCCGCATCATGGGCATTGTCGAGGGTACATCAACGGATATCGAGGAAATCGGACTGTTGATGGGTGGCCAGCGGACAACGAACCCTCTCCTCTCAGTCGCGGCGAACTAAGCTTGGCCGTCCGTCTCCAATATTTTCCCTCGCCACAACCGGCCGTCGCCTTGCTGGCGCGCGCGCTGGCCATCGTGCTGGCGCTGGTCTGCGCGGGCCTCGTGCTTGCCGTCGCCGGGGCCAATCCGATCGCATTGGCGTCAAAGGTCATCCAGTCGACCTTCGGATCGAGCTTCGGGTTGCAGGATGTCGGCCTGCTGGTCACGCCCCTCATCCTGACCGGCCTTGCGGTTGCCGTCGCACTCAAGGTCGGCGCATGGAATATCGGCGCAGAAGGCCAGTTCTATGCTGGGGCCTTTGCCGCAACCGGCATCGGGCTCTTCATTCCCGGCCCCACGATCGTGATTTTGCCGTTGATGTTCGTCGGCGGTGCGCTTTGCGGCGTTCTCTGGATATTGATCCCGACGCTCGCACGCGCTTATGCCGGCGTCAGCGAACTCATCACGACGCTGTTATTGAATTTCGTTGGTACGCTGCTCGCTTATTACGTCTCGACCGGGCCGTGGCTCGATCCCGGCGGCCATGCGCTCGGAACCACCGCGCGCGTTCGACACAACGTGCCTGAAATCTGGGGCGACGTTCACTGGGGATTTCCGCTCGCGATCGTGCTGACACTACTCGTTGCCGGCGTCCTGAATTTTACCCGCTGGGGATATGAGGTGCGTCTCGCCGGCTCCAACGCGCAGGCCGCCCTTTATGCAGGCATCCCGTTTCGCCGCCATCTCATCACCGTGATGCTTCTCTCCGGCGCGATCGCGGGCATCGCCGGAATGCTGGAGGTGGCCGGCACCGTGCACAGGCTACAGGGCGGCATCTCCAACAATTTTGGCTATCTTGGCATCATGGTCGCGGTGCTGGCGCGCGGCTCGGCAATCGGCGTATTAGCGGGCGCGGCGTTGATGGCGGTGATCCTCAATTCCGGAATCATCCTGCAGACGCAAGGCGTGAACACCTCGACGGTGCTGGCGATTACCGGGCTGATCTTGTTCTTCACCGCGATCGGCGACGAACTGGCGCATTACCGTTTCGTGCCGATCGAGACGGCCAAGAAATGACGACCAAGGAATAAAGGCTTCGCATGGACATCATCGCGGGACTTTTGCAGACCTCAATCCTCGCCGGCGGCGTGCTGGCGCTGGCCGCGCTTGGCGAGGTGCTGTCCGAGCGCGTCGGCGTCGTCAATCTCGGGGTCGAAGGCCTGATGGCGCTCGGCGCCATCACGGCGATCGCGATCGTCACCGCCTCGCCCAATCCCGCACTAGGTTTGATCGGCGCGCTTGGCGTGGGCTTTGTAGTCGGAATGATCTTCGCCAGCGCGACTGTCGTTCTTAGGGCCAATCAGGTGCTGTGCGGTTTGGCGCTGACACTGATGGGCACCGGGCTCGCCGCCACCATCGGCAAGGCCTATTCCGGAATGCCGGCGCGGGCTACCTTCGCGCCGGTGGAGATTCCCTATCTGAGCGAAATTCCGCTGCTCGGCCGCGCGCTCTTCACGCAAAATATCCTGGTCTATCTGATCTATATCGTGCTGCCCGTCGCGCTGCATTTCATCATGTTCCGCACGCGCCACGGCCTCAACCTGCGCGCGGTCGGGGAAAATCCCGCCGCGGCGGATGCGGCCGGCATCTCCGTGCAGAAATTCCGTTTCTGGTATGTCGCGGCGGGTTCGTCGCTTGCGGCCGGCGCGGGGGCTTACCTCACGCTCGCTTTCGTTCCGTCGTGGTCTGAGGGCGTCGTCGCCGGCCGCGGCTGGATCGCCGTGGCGCTCGTGATCTTTGCCGGCTACCGGCCCATCAATGCCGTTTTGGCCGCGCTGCTGTTCGGCGCCATCACCTCGCTCGGCTTCGTCGGTCAGGCGCGCAACTGGCCGATCGCAGCTCCGATCCTGTCGATGCTGCCTTATCTCGGCACAATCGCACTGATCATCATGCCCGTGTTGGCCTGGCACCGCGTGCGACGGCTGATGGCCGCGCCCGCCGCGCTTGGCGAGCCCTACTACAGGGATGTCCGCTGATGAGCACGCTCCTTGTCAAGAATATCGAACTGCTCGCCACGTTCGACGACGAGCGCCGCGAGATCAAGGATGGCGCGATTTATGTCCGTGACAACGTCATCGAGGCGGCGGGCTCATCGGCTGAAATGGCCGCGATGCCGGCGGACGAGACGCTCGATCTCTCCGGACATGTCGTCATGCCGGGCATGGTCAACATCCATCACCACATGTATCAGACCCTCACGCGCGTGATGGTGCAGGACGACGAGCTTCTGGTCTGGCTCAAGACGCTGTATCCGATCTGGGCCAAACTCGACGACGACGCGATGCGGATATCGGCAAGCGTCGCCATGGCCGAATTGATTCACTCCGGCTGCACCACGACCTCCGACCACCTTTATATTCTTCCCAACAACTCCACGCTCGACAGCACGATCGAGGCGTCGCGGGCGATCGGCATGCGGTTCCACGCCGCGCGCGGCGCGATGTCACGTGGCGAGAGCCAGGGTGGATTGCCGCCCGATAGCTGCGTCGAGAAAGAAGACGCGATCCTGAGGGACTCCGAACGGCTGATCCACCGCTACCACGACAATTCGCGGCATGCGATGAACCGGATCGTGCTCGCGCCCTGCTCGCCTTTCTCGGTGACGCCGAACCTGATGCGGGAGGCGGCAGCGCTGGCGCGCCAGCACGCCGGCGTGCATCTGCACTCGCATCTTGCCGAGGAATTGTTCGAGGAGAAATATTGTCTCGACGTCTACGGCATGCGGTCGGTCGAATTTGCCGAATCCGTCGACTGGCTCGGGCCTGACGTATGGTTTGCGCATTCGATCTTCATGACGTCGGACGAGATCAAGCGCTTCGCGGAGACCGGAACTGGCGTGGCGCATTGTCCTTCCGCCAACATGCGCTGTGGCCAGGGCATCGCCAAGATCCGCGAGATGCTCGATACCGGAGTCAACGTCGGCCTCGGGGTCGACGGTTCAGCCTCCAACGATACCTCCAATCTGTTCATGGAGGCACGGCTTGCGATGATGCTGCAGCGCGTGGCGCCGCATCATTATCTGTCGGAGAAGCCAGGCGGCCGTGGCGGATTCGGCGGCACTCCCAAGGCACTCTCGGCGCGCGAGGCCTACGAGATGGCGACACGGGGTGGTGCTGCCATTCTCGGCCGCGACGATATCGGTCATCTTGCGCCCGGGATGAGCGCCGATTTCATCGCCGTGAGGCTGAACCAGCTCGGCCTGTCGGGCACGCAACGCGATCCCCTGGCGGCGCTGTTGATGTGCGGACCGTTCCGGGTGGACTATTCCTTTATCAACGGCAAGGAAATCATCCGCAAAGGTGAGTTCCGCGCCTTCGATGTCGAGGCGGCGATGGCCGATCATGCCGGCGTCATGAAGCGGATCTACGCGGACGCCTGATCAACGCCTCTTCGGAGGAGGAATTGCGCATGCAAAACACAGCGAATAAGGCCGCGCTCGATCAGTGGTACTGCATCGAGCAGTTGCAGGAGATCCCCATCGGGCGCACGACCAATCGCTTGCTCGGCACTGATCTTGCCGTCATTCGCACCGGTGACGACGACATCACCGTGACGATCGCTGGTTCAAAAGCAACGCTACCTACCCGGCAACGTTATGGCTGCCTGTGGACCACGCTTGGAGCACCGGCAACGGATCTGCTGCCGGTTCCGGAGGCGGACGAGACCGATCGGCGCGTGATCGTTTGCGGGACGATTTCGGTAAAGACGTCCGGTCTTCGCATCGTCGAGAATTTCCTCGACATGGCGCATTTTCCGTTCGTGCACACCGATATTCTCGGCGCCGAACCTCACACCGAGGTCATGCAATATACGACCGAAATCCGCCGCGACGTCGATGAGGTGTGGGCGACGAATTGCCAGTTCTTCCAGCCGCAGGCGGCATTATCGGCGACCGGCGGCATCATGACGCAATATATGTACCGCGTCGCCAATCCGTTCGCGACGATACTTTACAAAACCTGTCCCAACGCCGCCAGCCGCTGGGATGTGATTTGCCTGTTCGTGCAGCCGCTCGATCCGGACCGCTGCCGCGCGCATCCGATCATGTTCCTGATCGACGACACATCTGATCTGACCGATCTGATTCATTTCCAGCAACTGATCTTCCTACAAGACCGCATCATTCTTGAAAACCAGCGCCCGGCATTGCTGCCGCTCGAACCTCGTGCCGAGATTCCAACCCGCGCCGACGCTACCTCGATTGCCTACCGGCGCTGGCTCAAGGAAAAAGGCGTCACCTACGGCGCTCAGGTCGGAGCAGAATGATCGCAACCAACTTTATCGTCGACAACCAAGTGAGGACGCATCAATGAGCTCCATTCCCGTGATTGACGTCGCTCCGCTACTGAACGGCCCTGCCGAGAAAGCCCAGGCCGTTGCGGAGACCCTTGGCCGCGCTTGCCGCGAGGTCGGCTTCTTCTACATCACCGGACACGGCGTTCCCGCTTCCTTGATGGCCAAAGTGTTCGAGGATTCGGCTGCCTTGTTTTCGGCGCCGGCGCCGGTACGCGATGCGGCCTCGTTCAGCGGCGCCAGCGGAAACCGCGGTTACATCCGGCTCGGCGGCGAGAGCCTTGATCCGGACAAGCCTGCCGACATCAAGGAGGCGTTCAATATCGGCCTCGAACTTGCCCCCGACGATCCGGAATTGCTCGTCCGCGCGCCGTTTCGGTCGGCCAACCTGTGGCCGGATCTGCCGGGCTTTCGCGACACCATGCTCGAATATTTCAATCGCGTCTGGCGGCTGGGATGCGATCTGCATCACGGCTTCGCGCTCGACCTCGGACTTGAGCGCGATTTCTTTGAGTCCAGCCTCGACAAGCCGATCGCCACGCTGCGCCTGCTGCATTATCCGCCGGTCAAAGGCCCCCTGCCCGAAGGCCAGCTTGGCGCAGGCGAGCATACGGATTACGGCAACGTCACCCTGCTCGCGACCGACGCGGTCGGGGGCCTGATGGTCCGCGATCGCTCGGGCCGCTGGCTCAATGCGCCGGTCGTGCCCGGCGCCTTTGTCTGCAACATCGGCGATTGTTTGATGCGATGGTCGAACGACGTCTATGTTTCGACCCCGCACAAGGTGGTCAGCCCGCCGAACAAGGACCGCTATTCGGTCGCGTTCTTTCTCGACCCCAACCCGGACGCCTTGGTGGCGTGCCTGCCGACCTGCATCACGCCGGACCGGCCGGCCAAATATGCGCCGATTACGGATGCTGATTTCCTGCGCTCGCGGCTCGAACCCACCTATGCTGCCAAGGCAAGCTGAATTGTATCCGGGTTCACCCGCAGGTCCGCAGGTCTCGGACTCACGCCACGCGTTCCTTCGGCAACTCCACTTCATCGTGCGCGCGCAACAATT
>DATHPL010000318.1:0-7581 GCA_035483915.1 Bradyrhizobium sp. | reverse complement strand
GGTCTCGCGTTTCACATCGGCGCGCGCGTGGCCGCGAAAGCGCGCGCCGGCGAAGTCCTGGTCTCGAGCGCGGTCAAGGATCTGCTGTCGCAGTCGGAAATCCGCTTTAGGGATCGCGGCCTTCACCAACTCAAGGGCGTGCCAAAGCGATGGCGCCTGTACCGCGTCGAACGCTGAAATTTCGCCAGACATGCTTCGTCTTTGTTTGGCTGCGCTAGCCCAAAGGCGAAGCGTGGTTGGCCCGGCAGGACTCGAACCCGCAGCCAGACCGTTTGGCCCACTATCAGACGTCACTCGGATATCGGGTCGACGCCATCGGCTGGAGTGCGGTTGTATAGAACGGATACCAGCATGTTGCCTGGCTCCGACGTTGCGTCGGTTCGGCACGCCGTGATCTCCCCGCTCACGCCGCTGGTATATTCCGCCACGACCTCTCCGAAAGCGTTGCGCTGAACGGCAAGCTTTTGTCCGGCTTCGACCTTGTCCTTCAACTTGACCAGCAGTTCGACAAAGCCGCCGCTGGTCGCGACCACGGCATAAGCGCTGTTGCCGATAAAGATGCCGGTATCCTTGCCGGTGCGTCCGATCGGCCCGGAGATAATGCCATGGTGCTTGAGCACATTCATGGTCCCCTCCACAAACAGAGGGATCATGCGGCGGTCCAGCATGCGCGGAGCGCCAATCTCGGGGGTGAAGGCCGGGATGCCCGCATCGATGAACGCGTTGGCCAGAACACCGGGATAAGCGGGGTTGTCAAAGATCTGATCAATGGGAAACAGCTCCGCCATGGCGCGGACTTCCGGCAGGTCCATTCGTGCAATATGGAACGCTGTCAGGTCAACTCCGGTCGTCGAGGTGTGGAAGTCCATTGCATAGTCGGCGTTCGGCTTCAGCAGCTTGTTGAACAGCATCGCGGCATGCCTGGAGGTCGCCGTGGGGCCGTTCTCATTGCCGGGCCACTCGCGATTCATGTCAATCAGGTCGATGCCTCTCCCGGAGTTTGGCCATCTGCGCTGCATGCCTTCCATGGCAGGGCGTGACACGTCGAGAACGGCCAGCACAGCGCCGGACATTGCAGTCGGATCAAGCTGATCCATCACGATCTGTATCGTCCGAACCGTACTTATCTCGTCGCCGTGCACACCGCTGACGAGTGCAACGCGCTTGCCCGGTCTCGCACCCTTGGCGACGATGGTCGACACATGCCAGCGTTGCCCTGTCGCCGTCTGCACGCCTTGAAAAAAGAAGCGCTGCTTCGTGCCGGGCTCCAGATCATCGATGTTGAGCGCGCTGATGACCTTCTTTCCGCCGATGATGTCTCCCGTATAGACCGTTCCTCCCGACGCGGTTGCCGGCTGGGCACCTGCAGGGGACGTGGTGGCCGCAAGCGCAGCCGAGGCGCCCAGAGCGGTGGCCATAAAATAGCGGCGATTGAGGGTGTCCCTATCAGGATGATCTTCAGACATCGCATTGCCCTTTCATGTTGCGGTGAACGTCGAAGCGGATTGCTTGGCTGTCGTTGGCTCTTTGGCTGTCGCTGGCTCTATCCTCCCCGGTCGGCATAGGGATTGTCGTCACGGTTGTTGGCGTCGATTGCCGTCCGCGCCGCCTTTGCAAGATGATCCTTGAGCTTCGCGAGTTCGTCGGGGGACCAGTGGCGGACGTCGGCCACGGCAACCCAGGCATCGACATAGTGCTCCGGCGCGTAAACATGGCCGTAGCCCATCGGAGTGCCGGTCGCGACGGCCATGTCGAGGGCGAGTTGGAGCATCGTGACGACAGGGTACCAACGCAGGTACGGTGAGACGTCCGGACCGCGCGGCGCGCTCATCCAGGCCGAGTGCTGATAGGCATCCCGGTAGCCGAAGAGTACGATCGGGTCGCTGGCATATTGCAGATAGACGACGCGCATCGGTCCCCATGGCGTATCGGCGGGCACCGTCGGCCCGTTCTGGTTCATGAACCGCACGAAGCGGCCGTCGCGAAATTCCGGCAGCCAGGCTGGAGAACCCTCGTTGCGGTTCTCGGTGATGGAGCGCCAGACGCGGCTCTCGAACGGCGGCCCGCTCCACAGGGCTCCGGCGATCGGATCACCAATCATCTCGAACAGCTCCGCCGATTTCTCCGAGTTCATGGCGCCCAGGCTCAGGCCATGCAGATACAGCCTGGGGCGCCGGTCTTTCGGCAGCGTGGTCCAATAGCCGTAAATCTCCGCGAACAAAGCGCGCGCGGACGCCGCGCCGTATTCGGGTTGGAACAGCAGCGACAGCGGACTGTTGAGATAGGAATATTGTGCGGCGACACTCGCAACATCGCCATCAAGAAGATATTCGACGGCATCCATTGCTGCGGGGTCGATCCAGCCGGTGCCGGTCGGCGTAATCACGATGAGGGCAGAGCGGTCAAAGCCGCCCTGGCGCTTGAGCTCATTCAGCGCCAGTTTTGCGCGCTCACGCGCCGTATCGGCACCACGCAGACCCACATACACCCGAATGGGCTCCAAAGCGGGCCGCCGCGTGAATGCGCTGATCCGCGCAGCACTCGGCCCGGACGCCACGAATTCGCGACCGGCCCGCCCGAGTTCGCCCCACTTGACCAGGGATGCGGTACTTCCCGTCTTTCCGGGTGCGGTCGGCTGCGGTCGCTCCGGCTCAATCAAAGCATCAAGTTCGCGGAAGGAGTAATCGACCGTACGAAAGGCCGTGCTGATCAGGTAATTGTTGGCGATCGACCAGAACAGCAGGACTGCCAGGAGAAGGCCGACGAGATTCGCGACCTTTCGAGGAATAAAGCGCCGGGTGAGGGCGGACAGGAAATGAGCCACGAGCGTGAACAGCCGGGCCAACGCCAGGAGCGCGAAGAATGTGATCAAGGCGATCGCGCAGACCTTGAGAGGATGAGCCGTTTCGACCGGCTCCATCTTCATGGCGGCGCGGATCGAATTCTGCCATTTCGCCGCCCGCCACAGAAACGTAATGACGACCAGGAGACAGGCGACCGCGACCGATGCGTTGGTGATGAATCGAATTCGCGGCGAGGGCTCGGGCAGCTCGAGGTACTGCCATGTCCAACGCCAGAGGACGCCAGCGGCGTAACCAATCGCAAAGCAGGCCCCGGCGAGCACACCTTGAGTCAAATAGCTTCGCGGGACGAGCGTCGGTGTAAGCGCGGCCGCGAAACACAGCGCTCCCAGGACAAGTCCGACGCCGGACAGCGATTGCATCTGCCGGCTGATGATCGGTACCGAATAGCTCACGACGGCCACCGTCTCTTCCTTTCTTGCGGCGCTGACGTACGGATGGCTCAGAACGAACCCGCCACCGAGCCGAGCGCAATAACCGCAGCAAGCGCGACAAGGGCGCCGACGATGCCGACCATGACGATATCGCGATAACTGTCCCGGTGCGTTGATCCGCAAATCGCAAGCAGGGTGACCACCGCGCCATTGTGCGGCAGCGTATCGAGCGTGCCGGACCCGATCACCGCGACACGATGCAGCAGCGCGGGATCGAGGCCGATTTCCGCCGCGCGCGTCATATAGGTCGACGCCAGCGCGTCGAGCGCGATGGTCAGCCCGCCCGACGCCGAGCCGGTGAGGGCGGCGAGCAGGTTGGTGGCGACGGCAAGCGATACCAGCGGTCCGCCGCCGATACCGAGCACGGCATCGCGCACCACGCCGAATGCAGGCATTGCCGCCACCACGGCGCCGAAACCGACGAGGCTCGCTACACTCATCGCCGGCAGTACCGAGGCGTTGGCGCCGGCGTCCATCGTCGTGCGAAGCGAGGGAAGCCGGTGGTAGCTGACCGCAAGCACGGTCGCGATCGCACAGGCAAGCGCCGTGATCACGGCCCACACGCCACCGACCGCCGCCAGCGACGTTTCACCCCAGCGAACCTCGGAGAGGAAGCGGGTGTCGAGCGCCGGCAGGATGAACAGCGACATTGCGAGGTTGACGATGATCACCACAAAGAGAGGCAACACCGCGAGCATGATCGGAGGCAGTTCGCCGGTCGGCCTGCCGTGCATGATCTCCGCGGGATCGAACTCGCGCGCCGTGGTGGCGCGTTCACGCAGCTTTTCGTCCGTAGCAACACGGTCGGGCAACATGGGCGTGCCGTCGCCGAAGCCTTCGCCGTTCTTTCGCGCGATGGTCTCTTCGCGATTGAGCCACCACAGGCCGAAGCCGAGCATAATGAGCGATGCCAGGATACCGAGGCCGGGCGCGGCGAAGGGTGTGGTGCCGAAGAACGGCATCGGAATGGCGTTCTGGATCGACGGTGTGCCCGGCAGCGCCGACATGGTGAAAGTCGATGTTCCCAATACGATCGAGCCGGGCATCAGTCGGCGTGGAATGCCGGCCGCACGAAACAGCTCCTGTGCCATCGGCGCCAGGACGAAGAAGGCGACGAACAGGCTGACGCCGCCATAGGTGACAAGTGCGCCGGCGAGCACAACGGCCAGCACGGCCCGCTGCGGCCCGAGCCGTTGCGTCATGAAGCGCGCGGTCGCGGCAACCGAGCCGCTGTCCTCCATCAGTTTGCCGAACAGCGCGCCCAGCAGAAACAATGGAAAGAACTGCGCCAGAAAGCCTGCCGTACTGCCCATGAAGGTTTGAGTCCAATGGGCGAGCAGCGGCTCGCGGGAGAACAAGGCGGCGACCAGAGCTGCAAGCGGCGCCAGCAACAATACGCTCCAGCCCCGAAAGGCGAGCCAGATCAACAGTCCTAACCCGGCCAGAATGCCGAGCAGCCCTATCGCGGTCATGTCTCAGCACTCCGCCAGCAGCACGTCGATATCGGTGGTAGAGCGTTGGCCGAGGTCATGACCGTGCTCGGCGAGGAAGGCATCGGCGCTCTTGCGCCCCTCTTCTTTCAGCAGCGAAACGAAGGCCCATTCGGCATTCATTTTCGACGACGCGCCGAAGTCCGCGAGCGCGTCGGACATGATCCGGTGCATACGCATTCCGGCCCAGCGCGCGCCTTCGCCGTGTCCGGGGTCCGACACCTCGCGCAGCAGCGCGATCATGCGCAATTCCTTCATGAGCGGTGAGTTGAACGAGATCTCGTTGAGCCGGTTGAGGATGTCGGTTGCCGTGCGGGGCGGCTCGAGCCGTTCGCGCGGATTGATCTGCACCAGGATCGTGTCGTGCGCCTCGCTTTCGCGCACCAATGGCGTCAGCGTCGGATTGCCGGCATAGCCGCCGTCCCAATAGGGCTCGCCATCGATCTCGACCGCCTGAAACACAGTCGGAAGACAAGCCGAAGCAAGCAGGACGTCCGGCGTGATCTCCCGGTTGCGGAAGATGCGGCCACGTCCGGTGCGCACACTGGTGGCAGTAATGAACAGCAGGATTGGCGCCTGCGCCAGCCGGTCAAAATTGATCGTCTCGGTGAGGATCTTGCGCAGCGGGTTGAGGCCCAGCGGATTGAGATCGTAGGGTGAAAGCATCCGCGCCATCATGTTCATCATGACATAGGCGGGCGATGTATCGAGCGTCCAGCGGCCCATCAGCCGGTCGAGCGGCGAGCGCTGCACCGGACTGAACGCCGCAGCCCGCGACACCTGCCGCCAATAAGTCTCGAGCGTTGCGCGAGCTCCCTGCGCACCGCCCTGCATCCATCCGTCCACCAGCACCGCTGCATTCATCGCACCGGCCGATGTGCCGGAGATCGCCTCGATCCGCAGCCACGGCTCTTCGAGCAGCCGATCGAGCACACCCCAGGTAAATGCACCGTGGGAGCCGCCGCCTTGCAAAGCGAGATCCACCAGAACCGGCTCGCGCATTGTTTCGATCATCGTCGCTCCCTTCGGAGACGAAGCAGCGCTCGATTCAGGCCGGTCCCATCACGTTCGGTCTCGACCTGTCATACGATCGACGCAGCAGCGCAAACAGGCTGCCGCCCGTTGCCGCTCCGAGCAGATAGACGACGCCAACCAGCAGCGCGAGCGGAATGCGGCCATTAGAGCCGAGGAAGGAAATCGTGACGATCCCAAGGTTCTGCACCACGAAGATCGTGGTCGCAGCGGCAAACAGGATGATCACGGCAAGATGCAGCCAGCGCATCGATGCCTCCTTATCGTCGATCATGACAGGCGTGGCGTGCGTTCGCCGATTACGCCTCAACTCGCGCGGCGCAGGCTCAAGCCCAGTCCGATCCACCCCGCCCCAGCGATAATGAGATCGAAGCCGAGGAACAGGCCGAGTATATAAAGGCTCGACACCGGCCAGTGCGCCAAAATCAGGACACCCAGCAGCAGCGTGATGACAGCGGACAGCAGCACCAGGACCCAGGGCATTTCCCGCTTCATGCTGAAGGCCAGGATGATCCGTATGATGCCCGAGGCCACCAGCGAAGCGCCGAGAACGAGGGTGAGCAAGGCGGCGGCGAGCAGCGGATTCTCGAACGTCACGAATCCGGCGATGATGTAGAGCACACCAAGCAGGGCCCAAAGCAGGAACCTGCCCCAGCTCTTGATCTGGAAGGCGCTGAACACTTCGGTGACGCCGGCGATGATCATCATCACGCCGACAACGAAGACGCTCGCAACGGTAGCCATCACAACGCTGCCGAGCGCGATAAACCCGACGATCGTATAGACCACGCCGAGCGCGACGATCCAGCCCCACTTGGCGCGAAGCGGCGACAGATCGGAACCGGGTTGAAAATTACTCAAGGCTTCTGAAGCATTCGTCATCACGGTCCTCCATTGCGGAAACCAGTTCGACGTGCATTTACAAGCGACAACGAGTGAAGCCAGAATATCGGATAAGTGGTCTCCTCGACAACCGCAAATCGCAGGAATAGCGCGGTTCTCGCTGCCGGCAATTCTAGTCAAATGCCGGGGCGCTCCGCAGGTCGCGCCATCGGCCAGCCGGACTTCGACAAGTGGCGTTGCGGCAGCCGATCTTCGGCCGAACGTCATTCGCCCCGCTCGTCCGGCGTTGGCAATAGTCATCAGGCCAATCGAAATCTCCGAAGGGTTAACGGGGAGAAAAAAGCTTTCACCCTCAATGTGATCGCGTCTTTTCAGGTCCCGATTCCGCGCGCCCGCGGCCGGTCAACCCTTGCTAGAAATGACCCGCATCGGTACGGTCCGTCGTAGCGTTAATTTTCCGTGAATGGATCAGCTAAAAATGACCGCAGTTCCGAGTTCGGTGCCGGAGGAGAGTGTCGCAAAGCTGCCGCCGGGCGTCATCGTCGGAGGTCCGGTGGTCGAGGCGAAGCTGCGCGAATCCTATGCGGTGTTCGGCATTCTTTACGCCGGTTCGATCGCAGCGGTGCTCTGGACGATCATGCAAGGCATCGGCTGGGTGGAGATTGCGGTCTTCGCCGGCATGTTCTGGCTGACCATGTTCGGGATGGGCGCAGGCATGCATCGCCTGTTCGTGCACCGGAGCTTTCGCTGCGGTCCGGTGATGCGGGCGTTCTTTGCTGCGATCGCCACGATGTCGGTGCAGGGCTCGGTGCTCAAATGGGTTTCCAATCATCGCCGGCACCATCTGCACGCCGACAAGCCCGGCGATGTGCACAGCCCTTTCTATGACGGCCGCGGCAACCGCTATCTCAGCTTCTTCAA
>DATHPL010000317.1:0-1936 GCA_035483915.1 Bradyrhizobium sp. | reverse complement strand
GTGACGCTCTGCCAGGCGAGTGCGATCTGGGCGACGATGGTGGCGAAACCGAGCGTCGACATCGCGAAGTAGAAGGTGCGCAGTCTCAAGGCGGGAAGACCCACGACGACGCCAAACACCGCGCCGACGACGGCTGCAATCGCCAGTGCGGCGAACACGTCGAGTGGCGGCATCACATTTCCCGCCACCAGCACGCTCGTGGTGTAGGCGCCGAGCGTCAGCAGAGCGACGTAGCCGATCGCGAGGTGGCCGGCAAAGCCGACGATCAGATTGAGACCGGAGACCAGCACCCAGTAGATCGCCGCGCGCGTGCCGATCAGCGCCCAATAGTCATTGCTGACGAACGGCAGGATCATCGCCGCGGCGAGGATCGCGAGGAACGGGACGAGCTGCAGCCCTACTCCGCGCCAGTCGCGGGCCCCGCTACGGGAGGGCGTTGCGGTGACCGCGGTCATTACACCCTCCGCGCCGTCGAGAAGCCGAACAGCCCCTGCGGTCTTGCCAGCAGAACCACGATGAACAACGCGAAGACCGCGACGGATGAAAAGATTCCGCCAACCAGGAAATTCGCCGCCTGCTGGAACAGGCCGAGCGCGAGCCCGCCGATGACGGCGCCACGGTTGTTGCCGAGGCCGCCGAGCGCCACCGGCACGAAGCCGTAGAAATTCAACAGCGCGCCGTTGGCGAAGAACGCGAGCAACAATTCGCCGCCGGAAAAGCCGGCAACGCCGCCGATGACGCCTGCCAGGGCATAGCTTGCGACGCGCAAATTGCGTTCTGGCAGGCCGAGCGCGCGTGCGGCGAAATTATCCTCCGCGATCGCCAGAAATGCGCGGCCGACCAGCGTGCGGCGATAGAGATATTCGAGGCCCGCAATCGTGATCGCGCAGGCGGCAACCGGCAGCCAGAATTTCTCGTCCCATACGCCGCTGCCCCAACCGATCAGGCGCGGAAACGGCTGCGGCTCTGTGCCCCATTTGATGGCCGCGACCTGCTGGATCATCAGCGCGAGTGCCAGCGTCGAGAGAACGTAAAGATGTTGATCGAGATTTTTCAGCACCGGTCGTACCGCAACGAATTCGGTGACGACCCCGATGATCACACACGCGATTAGCGTCAACAGAAAACCGGCGAACAGCGGCATTCCCATTTTCAGCGTGAACATCGAGCCGAAAACGCCGCCGAGCATGGCGAGCTGACCGGCGGTGAAGCTCATCACCCGTGAGGTCGAGAACATGGTGTTGTAGGTAACACCGACGAGCGCATAGATGGCGCCGGCTGCAAGTCCGGATGCGATGATCGAGGCGAGCATCTGCTCCGTTCCCCGCCGTCTCTACGTGTAGCCGGGCGCCAGCGCGAAGGTGCCGTTCTTGGCGGTGGAGGCCTCCGACATCACGATCTCTTCGGTGAGATAGCCGTTATGCTGGGTTGGCGAGAATGCGAAATTGCCGAAATAGCCGGGGTATTTCGACAGCGAGTTCCAGTATTTGATGATGCCCTCGCCATCGGTCGAGCCGCTTTGCTCGACGGCCTTGGCGATCAAGTCGATCGCATCGACGCCGTCGGCGATCCACCACAATAGCGTATCCTTGATCGAGACATTGGCCTTGAGCAGTCGATCGACCAGATCCTGACTCTTGGCGGGCAACTTGCCTGACGCGTCGTAACTGCAGCTCTTGTAGCCGATCGCGTAGACCTTCTTCCAGTTCTCGGGTTTCTCGACGAGGCCCGCGAGTTCGCCCGACGCCATCGAGGGGTGGCCGACGAAGGCGACGTCCCAGTTCATCGCCGCGCGGCTGTTGAACATCCGCGCCTCCATGCCGGTGGAGACGCTCCAGATCACGAAGACCTCAGTGCCGGCATTTCTCGCGCGCAACATATCCGGTGTCATGTCGGGTTGGGTTGCGTCGATGTTGGCCTGATAGACCACCTCGGC
>DATHPL010000316.1:0-4030 GCA_035483915.1 Bradyrhizobium sp. | reverse complement strand
TGCGACGGCGGCAGTTCGACCAAGGCGGCGATCATGAACCGCGTATACCAGACCATCGAACGCAGGCTGGAGGATCCCGACCTGACGCCGGCGAGTGTGGCGCAAAGCGAGGGAATTTCCGAACGATACCTGCAAAAGCTGTTTGAAGGGGTTAGTGACAATTTCAGCCACTATGTCCGCGAGCGGCGGCTGCAGCGGGCCTGGGCGGACCTCGCCAATCCGGCGGAAGGCCATCATACGATTTCCGAAATCGCCTACCGCTATGGGTTCGGTGATTCCGCCCATTTCAGCCGCACCTTCCGCGCCCGTTTCGGTCTCTCGCCGCGTGAATTCCGCCAGCAGGAGGCCGAACGCGTTGCGACTCCGACGGCCGCGGCAGGCCAACGCGGCTGGCCGCAGGACGCACTTGCCCAGCTTCGCCAGCAACGGACGGTGGCAGCCTCCGCCCGGATTGCCGCTCCTCTTGCCGCCAACGATGAAGCCGATCTTGCGGCCGAGCCCACCCACCATCACCTCGAGATCACGGCCGAGCGGGTCCATTGGGGGTTCTTCAGCCGGTCGTTACAGCCGCAGGCCGAAATCCGTTCCCGCGACACCATCACGATCGAAACCCTGACCCAGCATGCTTCCGACGATGCCGAACGCATGATTGCGGGCGATGCGGCGGCGGAAGAACTCTTTCGCTGGACGCGCGAAGGCAAGACGGTGGATCGGCGCGGGGCGGGTCCAATGGATGCCTCGGTGTTTGGCCGCGGCGCCGGTGAAGGGTTTGGCGTGCACATCTGCACCGGACCGGTCGCCGTCAAGGACGCACAGCCCGGCGACGTGCTGGAGGTGCGTATTCTCGACATTGTGCCGCGTCCGAGCCAAAGCGGCGAGTATGTGGGGCGGGTGTTCGGCTCCAGCGTCGCGGCGTGGTGGGGCTATCACTATGACGAATTCCTCGCCGAGCCGAAGCCGCGCGAGGTGGTGACGATCTACGAGATCTTCAACGATGCGGCCGAACCTCATGCGCGCGCGTTATATTCCTATCGCTGGGAGCCGCAGACCGATCCGTTCGGCGTCGTCCATCACACCTACGACTATCCCGGCGTGCCAGTGCCGCCACGCAGCGTCAAACGACGCCATGACGTCCTGGACGGCATCCGCATTCCCTTGCGTCCGCATTTTGGCGTGATCGCGCTGGCGCCGCGCGAGGCTGATTTCGTCGATTCCGTGCCGCCGTCCTATTTCGGCGGTAATCTCGACAATTGGCGGCTCGGCAAGGGGTCGACGATCTATCTGCCGGTGTCGGTGCCCGGCGCGCTGTTGTCGGTCGGCGATCCCCATGCCGCGCAAGGCGACGGCGAGATCAGCGGCACGGCCGTTGAATGCTCGATGACCGGCACGTTTCAGGTCGTGCTGCACAAGAAGGGTCAATTGGAAGGCCGTCCGTTTGCCGACCTGACGTACCCGTTGATCGAGACCGAGACCGAATGGGTGTTGACCGGATTCAGTCACCCCAACTACCTGGCCGAGTTCGGTACGCAGGGCCAAAGCGAGGTTTACGCCAAATCCTCGCTCGACCTTGCGATGAAGGATGCGTTCCGCAAAATGCGGCGCTTCCTGATGAACGTCAAAGGACTGAGCGAGGACGAGGCGATCGCGCTGATGTCGGCGGCCATCGATTTCGGCGTCACGCAGGTCGTCGACGGAAATTGGGGCGTGCACGCCGTCTTGCGCAAGAGCATATTCGACGACGCATCCCGTCTCACCAAATAAGGAATTAATCTTGAAGTTTCACATGATTGCCGGCGGCCCGAAGCCGGTCGCACCGTTCAGCCATGCTGTCGAAACCGACGGCTTCGTTTTTGTCACGGGGCAGATGCCGGATCGGCCGGAGACGCCGGGCGTATTGCCCGACGGCATTGTCGCCCAGACCCATGCGGTGATGGCCAATCTGAAGATCGTGCTCGCCGGACTTGGGCTCGGCCTCGAATACGTCGTGATGTCGCGCATCTATCTGACGCGCTTTGACGACGACTACGCGGCGATGAACGAAACCTATCGCAGCTATTTTCCGGCCGATCGGCTTCCGGCACGCACTTGCGTCGGCGTCACCGGCCTTGCGTATAAGGCGCTGATCGAGATTGATCTGGTCTGCAGGCGGCCGACGGCTTCTTAGTTTTGTGATGCGCTGCGCCGTCCGGCTTTCAGGCCGCTCTCGCCGGAGGGCCGGCCGCTTCAAGCTCTGCCACTTCTTCGTCGGTGAAGACCCGGCTCCGGGTCAAAAACCGGACCCCCTCTGGGGCTTCGGCAGAGAATCCGGAGCCGCGGCCGGGAACGACATCGATGATGAGCTGGGTGTGCTGCCAGTATTCGAACTGCGCCGCACCGATATAGAAATCGCAATCCGCGATCTTGCCCAGGAACACGTCCTGTGGACCGAGACGAAAGTCTCCGGCCGGATAACACATGGGCGCCGAGCCATCGCAGCAGCCGCCGGATTGATGGAACATCAGCGCGCCATGTTGCGCCTTCAGGCGTTCAACGATTTCGACGGCCTTGTCCGTAATCTCAACCCTGTCGACCATGTTGCAACTCCGAACAATTCCAGGCCCCGCACAGCACGCATCACAGGCGCGGGCAAGGCCCACGCCTGTGATCGCAAAGATTTCGCTCAGAAGAAACCGAGCGCCTTGTTCGAATAGCTGACCAGGATGTTCTTGGTCTGCTGATAGTGGTCGAGCATCATCTTGTGGTTCTCACGCCCGATGCCCGATGCCTTGTAACCTCCGAAGGCCGCATGCGCGGGATAGGCGTGGTAGCAATTGGTCCAGACCCGGCCGGCCTGGATTGCGCGGCCGAATCGGTAGGCGCGGGTGCCGTTGCGGGTCCAGACACCGGCGCCGAGTCCGTAGAGCGTGTCGTTGGCGATCGCCAGCGCATCGTTCTCGTCCTTGAACTTCGTGACCGAAACCACGGGACCGAAAATCTCCTCCTGGAAGATACGCATCTTGTTGTTGCCTTCGAAGATCGTCGGTTCGACGTAATAGCCTTCGGCCAGTTCGCCATCCATCTTCGCCCGATTGCCGCCGGTCAGCACCTTGGCGCCTTCCTGCTTGCCGATATCGAGATAGGAGAGGATCTTCTCAAGCTGGTCGTTGGAGGCCTGAGCGCCGATCATCGTTTCGGGATCGAGCGGGTGGCCCTGCTTAATCTTCTTGGTGCGAGCGACCGCCTTCTGCATGAACTTGTCGTAGATCGATTCCTGCACCAGCACGCGGCTCGGGCAGGTACAGACTTCGCCTTGGTTCAGCGCGAACATCGCGAAGCCTTCCAGCGCCTTGTCCAGGAAGTCGTCGTCTTCCGCCGCCACGTCGGCAAAGAAGATGTTCGGCGATTTTCCGCCAAGCTCGAGTGTGACGGGAATGATGTTGTCGGACGCATATTGCATGATCATGCGTCCCGTCGTCGTCTCGCCGGTGAACGCGATCTTGGCGATCCGCTTGTTCTGCGCCAAGGGCTTGCCGGCTTCGATGCCGAAACCGTTGACGACGTTGACGACGCCGGGCGGCAGGATGTCGGCGATCAATTCCATCACGACGAGGATGCCGAGTGGGGTCTGCTCGGCAGGTTTCAGCACGACGCAGTTGCCCGCGGCTAATGCGGGCGCAAGCTTCCAGGTCGCCATCAGGATCGGAAAGTTCCACGGAATGATCTGGCCGACGACGCCGAGCGGTTCATGGAAGTGATAGGCGACCGTGTCGTGGTCGATCTCGGAGATGCCGCCTTCCTGGGCGCGCACGACGCTCGCGAAATAACGCCAGTGATCGACCACGAGCGGCATGTCGGCATAGGTGGTTTCGCGGATCGGTTTGCCGTTGTCGAGGGTCTCCACCAGCGCCAGCAGTTCCAGATTGGATTCGAGCTTGTCGGCGATCTTGTTCAGGATGCGGGAGCGTTCCTGCACCGAGGTGCGGCCCCAGGCGTCCTTGGCTTTATGAGCCGCGTCCAGCGCGAGTTCGATGTCGGCGGCCGTGGAACGCGG
>DATHPL010000315.1:0-7893 GCA_035483915.1 Bradyrhizobium sp. | reverse complement strand
CCGATATAAACGCCGAGCATCATGCGGTTGGATAACAGCTGGCCGATATAATTCCATTTCGGAGTGTTGTTGGCGGCGCTCGCGTTCTGTGACGCATCGAGATCGACAAGAGCGCCGCCATCCCTGATGTAGTCGAATTCGGCTTCATTGATGCCGGGGTGATCCTTCGGGCCATACATCGTCTTGATCCAGATGATGCCGACGAGAACGCCGAGCGCGCCCATCACGTAGAAAACGTAACGCCAGCCGAAGTCATGCGCGATCCAGCCCATCAGCGGTGCGAAGATGACGGTCGCAAAATACTGTCCGGAGTTGAAAAATGCAGATGCGGTGCCGCGCTCATTGCTGGGAAACCAGGCTGCCACGATGCGGGCGTTGGCCGGAAAGGACGGCGCTTCAGCAAGCCCGACCAGAAGCCGCAGCAGGAACAGCACCGTCACCGCGGTGGCGCCCGTGAAGAATCCGACCATACCTTGCAGCAGCGTGAAGAACGACCAGATCAGAATGCCGAAAGCATAGACCCATTTCGACCCGTAACGATCAAGCAGCCATCCGCCTGGAACCTGGGCCGCCACGTAGGACCAGCCGAAAGCCGAGAAGATGTATCCCATGGCGACGGGATCGAGGCTCAATTCCTTGGCGAGCGCCGTGCCGGCAATCGAGAGCGTGGCCCGATCGGCATAGTTCACGGTCGTCACGAGGAAAAGCATCGTCACGATCAGGAGGCGGGCACGAGACCTCCGTGCGTCGACGGCTGATGCGACTGTGCTACTCATCCTTGAACTCCCCACTATATTTTGTTGGCGATCGTAGAACTTTTGTCGCCTGTATAAACGAAGTTGCCTTGCGATCTCTACCCGGCCGGGTGACGCAAGCGGCGGTCTTGCGCGAGTAGCAGGGTATTGACCGTCGCAGCCACCAGCACCAGAAGCAGCGTGACCGACATGATCACCTGGACATTCTGCAAGCCGATCGCCGTCATCAAGAGATAACCCAGACCTCGCTGGGAGCCGAACATTTCACCGAGAATAGTGCCGATCAGGGTGAGCGAAAAGCCGATGCGGATGCCGGAGAAAATATCCGGCAACGCGGCCGGCAGCAACACCGAGCGGACCATATCCCAGCGCGTCAGCCGCATGGCGCGGGCAGCGCGGATGAGAATCGGCGGTACGTTGCCGCAAGCCGTCAGCGTAAAGATTGCCACCGGCACGACGCCGTGAATTGCGCCGAACGCGATTTTGGCCGGCATGCCAATGCCAAAGATCAGCAACACGATCGGGTAGAGCGCGATTTTCGGCACGGAATTGCCGGCGAGCAGAAACGGCTCGAAAACCTCTGCCGCTGTTCGATTCATCCCGAGCGCCAGGCCAATTGCCAGTCCAGCAACTATTGCGATCGCGAGCGCGATCACGAAAGCCGTGCCGGTTTCTGCAATATGGCCCCAGAAACGGGCGGTCTGGAGCAGCCGGGCGAGATACAGACCGGTTTCGAGTGGAGGCAGCAGGGCGTTTCGGCCCACCAGCCAGAAGGCGATCTGCCAGAGCACCAATAGCCCCAGCAACAGGAACAGCGACGGAAAGGCGTCAAGGGCCCGGCGCATCAGTTACGCTCCCGGCGTGACCGCAGCACGCGCTCCCAATGATCCAGACTCATATTGACGGCGACCGCTATCACCAGGATCAGCAGTATCAGGGGATACATGACGTTGTTGTCGAGGTTGTCGTAGGCAAAGCGGATCTCGTAGCCCAATCCGGTGTTGGACATGATGAACTCCGCGCCGATGACGCCGATGAAGGCGTAGGCGATCGCCAGTTTCACGCCGGTGAACAGATAGGGCGCGGCGTAGGGGAGCGTCACGCTCCGCACCGTTGCCGCCGGTCCAAGTTGCAATACGCGCGCGGTCTTGCCGAGTACGGGTGGAACGCTGTCGAGCCCGGCGAGTGTACTCACGATCATCGACACCACCGCGAGCATGAAGCCGATTGTCACCTGAGGGGCGTCACCAAGGCCGAACAGGATGATGAACAGCGGATAGAACGCGTAGATTGGGATAGCGTAGTAGGTGGAGAACAACGGCTCCAGTAGCGCACGCAGCGAGGGGATGCGGTGAAGGGCCGCGCCGACCGCCGTTCCGATCGTCACCGCCAGCGCGATAGCGAGCCCGACATTGGTCAGCGTCTTGACGATGGCGGCGTTGAAAGTGCCGTGTGCAAGTATTTCCCACAGTCCCGTTACGATTTGACTGGGCGGCGGCAGTGTCAGCGGCGGAATGATGTGGCTTCGGCAAAGAATTTCCAGCAGTCCCAGTGGAAGCAACACCGCCAGGAGCCTGTAGCAAACGATGCGCATTATCTGCTCGGGTCTGGCTGCAGCGCATGCATCGACTGCGTGCCCTCGAGATCCAGGGGACCCAGGGCCTGGATTGGCCCGAGTCTGGATTCAAAGGTTTTGGTGACGTCCCGCAGCGAGACGTGAATCGAAGGCTCGATAGCCACTTAATAGTCTTTCTTGAGATCGTCGGCGAGGAAGCTGCGGTCGATCATCTTCTCCCAGTTCGGCGAGCCCGAATAGGCTCCGACGCTGCGCTGTGCGGCGATCATGCCATCCATGCCCTTGATGTCGAACCGGCCCGTTCCCCAATAGGGACGGGTTGCGCCGGCTGCCATAGTGGTGAGGTTGTGCACCGCCTGGCGGGCGATGGTTGGGTCGAGATCGTAGGCCTTGGCGATGATGTCGCCGGCCTCGTCGGGGTGGGCATACATGAATTCGACGGCCTTGCGCCGGGCTCGCAACACCGCCCGCAGGAAGTCGCCGTGCTCGGCGATTGCCTTTCCGGTCGCAACGCCGATCACGTTGCACAATGGTGGCAAGGCATCGGCACCGCGGACAACGGTGCGCAATTTGGCGCTATTCTTCGACCAGACGGGATCGGCAAGCGTCGCGACTTCGATGGCGCCGATATCGAGGGCCACCACCTGCTCACCGAAGCCACCGACTTTGATCGTGTTCACATCGGCCTGGGTGAGGCCGATGGTTTGCAGCAGCAGGACGTTGAGCGCCTGGCTGGTCGATCGTGGATTGGTATAGCCGATTTTGTGACCCTTGAACTCCGCCAGACTCTTGATCGGCGAGTCCGGCTTCACCGCCCAGACGAATTCGCCGACGGTCAGCACATTGTCGCTGATGATGTGCAAATCATTGCCCTGCTCGATCGCCGTCACGGTGCCGGCGAGATCGACCTCGCCATAATCGAGATTGCCACCGAGCAGGTTGCGGATTGTGGTGCCGCCGCCGTTGGAGGAGAGAATGCCGGTGACATCGGCGCCTTCCTCCTTGAAGAATCCTTTCTCCATCGCGATCGCATAAGGCATGCCGTTGGCGGCGATGCCGTAGTTGCTGACCACGATCTGCTCTGCCTGGGCCGCGCTCGCGAAGGCGAGAGAGATATAGGCCGCGCCAAATATCAGGCTTCGTCGTATCCTGGCCATGGCGCGTCTCTCCCTGTTGACCGTCTCTGGCGGTCTTATCCTTGCAGCATGCGCGGCCTGTTTTGCCGCGCTGCGACACCTGTTGGTTCAAGGCATTTTCGTCATCGGAAATCGGAACCGCAAGGGCCGCCATGGAGAAGGCCGTTGATTTTCGGACCTCTCACGGGGCCGGGGTTTAACCCTCCGGCTCCGGCTCGATACCCCGGCCGAGGGCAAATTGACCGACCGGGCCTTCAGTGGAGAATTCCAGTCCGGTCATTCGCGCGAACCGGTCGATATTGGTGGTGCCGATCGCGCATCCGCCAAGACCCATGTCGGTTGCCGCCAGGTAAAGCGTTTGCGTCAGCACGCCGACGTCTTTCAGAATGAGAGAGTAGGCGACCGAGCTATATTTCCACGAAACCCGGCCAAAGCGAGCCGCAATCGTGATTACGATTTGCGGCGCGCCGGAGGCGCCAATGGCGAACTCGGCGTCTGAAAGCTGGGCATCGAGGTCGTGGGTGCGGGTTTCGATCGGCGTCAACGCATGCCGCTCCGCGTCGTAGTGGTAAAATCCCCGCGCCAACCCCTCGCATTGGTTGACCGCGAGATAAAGCTCCAGCTCGTAGGCTGCGCCGCCGGACGGATAGGGGCGCGAAGCGTAGGATACTTCCGGGCCTTCCTCACCCATGTCGGAGGGGGCTGTCCATTTCGCGCGAACGCGGGCTGTGGTTTGCAGAAGCGTGGCCAATTCGGCCAACGTGATCGGACGCCCATCGTCGAAATCGCGTATCGAGTGCCGCGCGTCGAGTAGAGTTGCGAACGGCGAGGACGGAGGCGTCACCGCGCCGCCCAGGTCAACGGATTTTCCGGGCCATGCCGGGCGCACCGCAGGCAGCGGCACCATGAGATCGGAATAGGAGTAAAGCCCACCGATCGGACTGGCTTGCCGGCCCTCCGTGCTGTGGGTGTGAAACAGGAGATCGTGAAAGTCCCACAGCACGAGGCCGGGGTCACCTTCCGACGGGCGCAAGCCGTCGGTGTCACCATCCCTGAGCCTGAACAGGATCTGGCAATCCATCAGCAAACCCAGAAATTCCAGTCCGGGAAAGCCGCGCTCCTTGCGATATCGGCTGATCTTCTGCGGCTTCGACAATGTGACGAGCGCGGCGGCCATCTTTGGATCGGCGATCCTGAACAAGGCAGCCGCCCGCGGCGATTCCAGCACCATTTCTGTGCCGCGCCGCCGCAGATAGGCAAATCGCGACAGCGCGATCGTATCCGTGTTGGCGATCTTTGAGATTTGCGGCGAATAGTCTGCGGTCTGCGGCTCGATCACGACGCTATCCCCGCCGCGCGCCGGGCCAAGGCGGTATTCCAAGAGACCGCTTCGCGCCAATCGCTGTACCAGCAGATTGATTTCCTTGTCGCCGGCGCGGCCGCGCGCGATAGAGGCAAGCGGCAGTCCGGTGCGAAGCTCAGGGAGGCGCTTCAGGGTCGCAGGCGTGAACTTTCCGAGGCCCTGGGCGTATCCTTCGAAGCGCGCGACGACATTCCCGTCTGCCTTTCCCTCTAGCGTGACATGGTCGCTCAAGCACGCGGCGATGGCCGGCGTGGTCTTGCGCCCTTGTTTTTTCCCGGAAGCGGCCAAGCCGGATTCACTCCATTAGAGCGTTTTCGAGCGAAGTGGAAACCGGTTCGCGTGAAGAAAACGCGTCAAAACAAAATACGAGAGCAGGTTATGATTCAATCGGAACCTGCTCTAGGTATGAGGCACGTACGGCGTCAGTTCGTTCTCCGTCAACGGCACCTCGCGCAGGCCGAGCTTCACGGGAACGTCGTAGAGTCGGCCGGGCCCGAAGCGGCGATAGAAATGCCGCAAACCGGGAACGATGACCCTGGCAATCGAGGTTTCAACGTCCGGTCTTGTCTGATCGAGAACGAGCAAGTCGAGGCCCGCCTGTCGTGCAATCTCGACGCAAGCATCGACCTGTTTGCGGGTATCGCCGAGCGGTCCGAATTTCGAGCCCGAGATGATCGGATTTGCCGGACGGCCGTTCGGTAGCAGGAACGGATAGTTTTTCAGCTCAAGCGGCGTGATGTTGTCGAGGCTCGGCTTTTCGCCAGATCCACCGTTCATCAAGCCGATCGACAGGAACTGATTGAGTTCGGTCAGCGTGCGGAGCAGCGCGATGCGGCTATCGAAATGCGCGCCGGAGCCGAACTCGATGTTCTCATGCCCGTTCTGCATCCAGTGCAGTATAGCGACATAGGTCGGAACGCCGAGATCGCTGGTGATATCGAGCACCCAAAGCTTGCGGCCCTGGTCGCCAAGCTGAGCTCGCAGATCCTGCACATAGGAATCGTCGAACTGGCTGAGGTCCAGTTCCGCCCGCTGCAGGCGATTGTACCACCAGATGGCGTAGGCATCGCGCTCCACGAGTTCGAGGAAGCCCTGGACGATGGCCTCCTGAAGCGTGTTGCCGGCCGCGCAGCCGTTGGAGTCGGCGCTGTAGGAGCCTTCGCCGCCGCCGTAGAAGAAATACATCAGACTGGTCGGCAGGTATTTGAAGCGTTGATCGCGCAGCGACCAGACCGGCGACCACTCGATCTTGGCCGAGGGGTCGAAGCGTCCCGGGACTGGATGGGAGTTGTCCGGCTCAGCCTCAGGCGAGCGATATTGCACATCGCTGAAGAGCAGCACGTCCTCGGGATTGATAGCCTCTCCGGATTCGAAATCGGTGAACCGCTTGGTGGTGCGGATTTCATCGCCCTGGAAAATGCCGGAATAACGTTCGATGGCTTCCATCAGGGCGCTGGCTTCGGCCTGCTCGGCAGTCGAGCCTTTGCCGAAGCTTCCGCCCGTCAGCCCTTCCCTGAGCGCGTCGACAGTCAGCGCCGGTCCGGAAAAGTTGTGGCTCGCGAAGTAATTCGTATTCAACGGCAGATCGGCCTCGATCCGCTCCAGTTTCTTGACGACGCCGGTGAGCGGGCTGACATGCTTGCGGAAGCGCGCCACCGTCGCGCGCGATGATACCGTGCGGAATCCGCCGCTTGTCATCGTCAGCTTGAGCCCGGGTCCAAGCTCAATGGGAGTCGGCGCACGGCGCGGATCCCGCAATTTCTTGCTGCCGCAGGTCGGGCATTGCGGACGCTGAGCGACATAGTGCTTGACGGTCGTCGAGCCCAGCAAATCATGGCTCACAATGTGATTGTTCAGATCGGTGCGGAAACCGCTCGCGATGGCCTTGGCGACTTCGAGCGCGGCAAACGGAATCGCGCCTTGACCGAGCGGGCTGCGCGCCAGCGGCGAGGGGGAGACCACATGAGCGTCGGTGCGATCGAGGAATCCCTTGACCTCGCGGTTTCGGATCATGCGATCGAACAAGCAGGTCCAGCACGGGCCCTTGCCTGGATCGAGCACCGGTCCGACGAGCGGGAAAGCGCCGGAAGGCTGAACAAGCAGCCAAAGCGCGCCGTCCGATACACGTTGTTTGTTCAGTTCAGCAAGACGCCGCTCGAGATAGTCGTTGGTGAGCGTGATGGTCAGATCGGCCGCGCGGCCGGCGACGATCCTGACGCCGAGTTCACCGAGCGCTTTCGTGAATTCCTTGGCGCCCTGAACGTCAATGGCTTCCACCCGCACGCGGCAATTGGCGAGGTTTTGCTCAGCCATGCCGGGGGGCAGGCCAAGACTCGCCCAATAGCCGGCCTGAACGCTGTTTGAAGTGGCAGACGCTTCGACGACGTATTGTCGTTCGATCAGGCGCTTGAGCGCTTCCTCGACCTTCTCGGGCGGAAAACGTTTTCCGAGATCGGTAACGAGCTGTTGCAGGCTTTTTCCACCTTTGCCGATGGCGGTGGCCAGCGCGCAGTAGAGTTCGCCATGCAGGAAGAATTTGCGATCTTCGGAGTACAGACAGACCTGATCCGGCGGCAGGACGTAGACCGTGAAATTTGGGGCGAACTGCGCAATGTCCTTGGCCGCGCGGCGGCCCGGAGTGACCTTGCGCTTGGCCTTGGACGGAACGGTCTTGCGTTTTGTTTTCATGATCTAGCACACGAGTCTTGCCCGCAACGCCGCCTGCACATGCAGGATTTTTCTGGATCGGGAATATCCCCCGATCCAATCGGCGCGTGGGCGTGTTTTGGTGAGGCGGGAGTTCGACGTGATAGCGATGCGCCAAAACGAGCGTTGCGAACGACACCAGAAGTACACATGCATAGGCCGGGTCGACGGTGTCGATCCCGGCCATGATTGTTGGTGTCGATCACGCGAGGCAGGTGACCCCGCTTAGCACCAGCGGCAGGAGCCCCAGGATGCGCAGCAGCCGCCGACCCAGCCGACTCCGCAACCGCATCCGCGGCCACAGCCACGGCAACCGCGGCAGCCACGGCAACCGCCACAACCACGACAGCCGCAGCC
>DATHPL010000314.1:0-16963 GCA_035483915.1 Bradyrhizobium sp. | reverse complement strand
ACACACGCTCGCGCCCTATTCCGCTCTCATTGACGACGTCGAAAGTGGTCTTATTTCCGGCACGCCGGTGCAGGATTTTTGGATCCGCCGATCGTTAGTGAGACGCAACGATCGGCCTATCAGCCGTGCGCTTCGTGAGTTTCAGGGCTTGCTTGGAAAGCAAGTCAATCAGCTTGGTCAAAAAATGCCGGGCATCAAAGTGCAGGTGAAGTGAGCAGACTTACCGCTTTCCGAGCGCCTTCTCGCATGCTTCGATGAAAGCCCATTGACCAACCCCCCTAAAATTTCGCATTCCGTAAGTTGGTCGCAAAGGCATCCGCACAACTTGGTCGGATTGCGAACATTCTTGGCAATGACGGCCGAATAACCCACAGTCCCACGTACAACCAGGCTGGAAACCGCGACTGGCTGGGAAATGTGATTTTTATAGTCAGTTTCCTGAATGTCGGTTCCATGCTCTTCTGCTACATAGTCTTCACCGAAAGTGTCAGCTCGATGAGGGCATAGCATGAAAGGCTCCGATCTGCTTGTCCGCGCCTTGGAGAATGAGGGTGTCGAGCGGATCTTCGGGGTGCCCGGCGAAGAGAATCTCGACGTCGTCGAATCGCTTCGCCGATCCACCATTAAGCTGGTAGTTACACGACATGAGCAGGCCGCAGCCTTTATGGCGGCCACTCAGGGACGATTGACTGGTCGCCCTGGCGTTTGCCTTGCAACGCTGGGACCCGGCGCGCTTAACTTCACCACCGGCGCGGCCTATGCGCTTTTGGGCGCCATGCCGATGATCATGATCACCGGCCAAAAGGGCATTCGCTCCCGCAGACAGGGCCGCTTTCAGGTCGCTGACGTCGTCTCGACCATGGCGCCGCTGACCAAGATGGCACGGCAGATCGTCAGTGCGGCGACCATTCCGACCGTCGTGCGCGACGCTTTTCGGCTGGCGCAACAAGAACGGCCGGGACCCGTGCTTATCGAACTGCCCGAGGATATCGCCGGCGAGCAAACGGAGGACATTGCGCCGGTGCCACCGCACCCGATCGAAATTCCGGTCGCGAGCGCTGCGGCCTTGGATCACGCGGCCGATCTTATTCGGCGCGCGCAGCGCCCCCTGGTCATGCTCGGAGCGGCTGCGAGCCGGCCGCGGCTTGCGCGGCAATTGTCGGATTTCGTGGGCCGTCTCGGCGTTCCATTTTTCAACACGCAAATGGGCAAAGGCTCGGTCTCAGGCGGCTCCGGGCTCTATATGGGAACGGCGGCCCTGTCCGAGCGCGACTATGTGCACCAGGCAATCGACCGCGCTGACCTTATCATCGCTATTGGACACGACGCCGTGGAGAAGCCGCCCTTCATCATGGGCCTGGGCGGCCCGACAGTGCTCCATGTCGGATATCTGCCGGCAACAGTCGAGGAAGTCTGTTTTCCGCACGCTGAGCTCATTGGCGATGTCGGTCCGAGCCTGCAGCTTCTTGCCGATCGCATCGAGGGAAAATTGCCGAATGCAGGCGCGCTCCTTCCCTTGCGCGCTGGCATTCTGGCCCATCTCGCTGAACGCGCCGAGGAACAGCATTTTCCGCTGACGCCCCAGCAGATCGTGCACGAGGTTCGCCAGGTGGTATCGGAAGACGGCATCGTGTGCCTGGACAACGGCATGTACAAGATCTGGTTTGCTCGCAACTACCGAACGCGGATCGCGAACACGCTTCTGCTCGACAATGCGCTCGCCACGATGGGGGCCGGCCTTGCCACGGCGATTGGCGTCGCATTGCTGGCACCCGAGCAACGCGCCCTCGCCGTGTGCGGCGATGGCGGTTTCATGATGAATTCGCAGGAGGTGGAAACCGCGGTCCGGCTCGATCTCAACATCGTTGTGCTCATTCTTCAGGACAACGCCTATGGGATGATCCGCTGGAAGCAAGAGGTGGATGGTTTTGCGGATTTTGGCATGACCTTCGGCAACCCGGATTTCCCCGCTTATGCGCGTGCCTATGGCGCAAAAGGCCACCGAATTGAAACTGCCGACGGCTTGATCCCGGCGCTCCAAGCCGCGTTCCGTGAAGGCGGCGCGCATTTGATTGCCGTGCCTATCGATTACAGCGAGAATAAACGGGTGCTGATCGATGAATTCCGCCGCGATTCAATCAGCTGAAAGATCGCCGCCCGAGGATCGCCGATTGAGGCTCTGGCAGGCAGTACTTCATATGCAGTACTACATATAATGTATAGGCTTCAATTCGATGCCGACAAAGCCTCGTCCAGCAGCCCCAGGCGGCACTAAGCGAGTGCATTTCGTGATCTCTAAATACTCAATCTGCTGGCCTGCTGTGAGCCGAGGCCAGCATCAAGACTGGCAAAGAAAAACGTCTTCTTAGTCAATCCCGCCAAAGCAACCGCGCAAGCGTTGCATCCGCCGCCATGTCTACCCCATCCCCAAAAGCGCATTTACACATTCTGGACTCGTTGGCAAATCGCTACCGACGGGACGACGGCCTTCGCTTAGACGATCTTCTTCTCAGTCCAGAATTGGCGCATCGCCTGGCGCGAGCTGGCGTTGATCAGAGCGTCCGGCGAACGGAGAACGCGAGTGATCACTTCCCAGCTTGGGCTTTCTTAAAATGAGCGCTCCTATGACCGGAGACGCGCGATACTTCTCGACAACGTCATCAAATATCGCGTGCCAAAGTTTCAAGATCCACGCGCGGCCATCTCTAAACCAAGGTAGTGCCAACAGCCGCGGCTGAACAATCCTGAAGAGGCGCGTCACGAGCGAGAAGCTGAGAATATATGCCAGTGCCAATATAACCGCGCCGTCGATCCAATGACCGGTGCCTACCACGACCAAGCCCGCCATTTTTAGTGGCTCAACGATTGCCACTGGGATCGCGAGCAAGAGCAAGCAGTAATACGGATGTAGGCGCCTAATGGATTGGCGGATCGATTTTGGTTCGGCTGGGGAATTCGCCACGACTTAGGATTTCACCAATGTCCTCGGCGACGGCCCCAATAACCACCGCCGCCAAACAGAAGAACAATGACGAGGACGATCAACAGCAATTCCATGATAACCTCGATTGATCAGCTTGATAACCTCGATTGATCAGCTTGATTGATTTGTTGCTCACGAAAAAGCCCCGCCGAGAGGGGGCCCGATTTCAAATCACGTGCGTGAGCATTAACCCGATTATCACGATGACGGGAACACCCAGCAACCATAGTAGGACTGGCATGTCAGTCTCCGATTTTTTCGATCTCTGTGGACCGCAATTGTCAACCGGCCAGGGAGCAATCAGTTCCTTGGCGCGCGGTCGTTCAACCGGCAAACGCCCAATCGCGCAACGCCGTGTTAGCTTTTTTAATCGCCACTTTTTTTGCTGAGCACGGGAACAAAATCGGCGTTGCTTTTTTTGTTGGCGATCTCGGTGCTGCCGCCGTCACAGTACTTCCAGGTTGTGCAGTGCAGCCTAACAGGACAGGAACTGTTTTGACGCCTTGCGCGTTCGAGATGTGATTTAATTTTTCAAGTTGACCGCCCATCAGAGGTGGCGATGTTGATTTCTCGACACGTTGTTTGTGCGATTTCCCTTCTAGTGACAATTGGAAGTTTCGGATCAAGCGCGACGGCGACAGCGGCGGAGCGAAGCTTCTCCGGTTTAGCCTCGTTTTATTCTTATAGCGATGGCAAGCTGGCTCACGGAGAACGCCTCGACCCACACGCCTTGACGGCCGCCCATCGAACATTACCCTTCGGTACTCGTGTTCGAATAACCGATCCGAATAGCGGTAAAAGTGTAGTTGCGACAATTAACGATCGAGGCCCTTTCTCTAAGGGCAGAGTAATTGATGTATCGCTGGGCGCCGCGCGCGTTCTCCAAATGCTAGATCGTGGTGTTATCTATGTCCGCGCGGATGTACTTTAGCGGGAGGCCTCACTTCACTCCTGAGAAGTCGCGGGCGGGCGGCAAGCAACTGGCTAGGAAACGGCACTTTCCTTATCAGTCCTGTCTCACCGCCACTGTCGTCGGCTCAGGTCGAATCCTACCCAGAAAGCGGACATTCGCAGGACGTCGCCGCGATGTCCGCTAAGTGCCATAAGCGGACGTCATGCGTGGCTTGTGTTTACACATCCATAAGATCGTGCGCATCATCGGCGGACCAGACCAGTGTCGCCGGATCGCCGGCCTGCATTGGCCTTGCATAGAATGCGTTGTCCGGCACCAAAACCGTCACGCCCTCGCCCTGGTCCGTCTTCAACACGACGCGCACGACAGGGCCTTGGTATTCGACAGCCGCGATGCAGCCCGAAAGGTGCGGCTGCCCGTTCGCGGCTTCCTTCAGCCGGCAACGGTCCGTCCGAACCGCGATCAGTCCATGTTCGCCCGGCAATACGTTATGTCCGCCAATGAAGCGGGCGACGAACGCGCTTTGCGGACGCTCGAATACATCGCGCGGCGCGCCAGCCTGACGAATGTGCCCGTCCTCCATCACCACCATGACATCGGCCAGCGCCATCGCTTCATCCTGACTGTGGGTGACGTGGATGAAGCTGATGCCGAGCTCGTGCTGCAGCTTTTTCAGCTCCTCGCGCATCCGCACCCGCAGGAACGGATCGAGCGCCGACAGCGGCTCGTCAAGGAGCAGGACGCGCGGCTTGGTCATCAGCGCCCGCGCCAGCGCGACGCGCTGCTGTTGTCCGCCGGAAAGTTGCGAGGGCAGCCTGTCGGCAAACGCCTCCATCCGCACCAGCGCCAGAAGCTCGAGCGCCCGCGCCCGCCGCTCGGCTTTCGCGACGCCGCGCATCTTCAGGCTGAAAGCCACATTGTCGAGGCAAGTGAGATGCGGAAACAGCGCGTAGCTTTGGAACATCATGGCGGTGCCCCGCTTCACCGACGGCAAGTCCGTGACGTTCTTGTTGCCGATCAAGATGTCGCCTTCGGTGACCGCCTCATGTCCGGCGATCATCCGCAGGACGCTGGTCTTGCCGCAGCCGCTCGGTCCAAGCAGGCAGCAATAGCTCGCGCGCGGGACGCGCAACGAGATTCGGTCGACCGCGAGCGTCGCGCCGTAGCGCTTGGTGACGGCAACAAGCTCTACATCGTAGCTGGGAACCACATCGCCTCCCGTGCGGAACATGTCATGATGCGATGTCAGGCAGCGGCGTCGCCGCGACGCGGCGGCGCTGGATATGGCGAATCCCCAAGATCGTCACGCCGATGATCACGAAGGATAGCCCGGTGGTCAGCGTCCCGAGCGCAAACAGCATCGGCGACGTCTCGCTCGAGAGCAGCGCGTAGATTTCGAGCGGCAGCGTATTCTTGCTGCCGATCGCGAGCGCCGTGCGCGCATATTCGTCATAGGATAACGTGAAAGCGCCCATGGCGACGCCGAGAATGCCCGGCAGCAGAATCGGCAAGGTGACGTGGATGAGCCGCTGCCAGCCGCTGGCGCCGAGATCGTTCGCTGCTTCTTCGTAACTGCGATTGAAGCGATTGACGACGGCGAACATGGTGAACAGACCGAACGGCAAGGTCCAGGTGAGCTGCGCACCGAGCGCCGACGTGAACAGGCCGCCGGGGATTCCGAGGACTTGGAAACCGAGGCCGATGCCGAAACCCACCAAGAGGCCCGGCATGACGAGGCTGGCGATGGCAAGATAGAACAGGATGCCGGCGCCAGGAAATCGCCGGCGGAAGCCGAGCGCGGCCGCGACCGAGATCGCCACCGTGAGCACGCTCACCACCGTAGCCAGCGCCAGCGATCGCGCCAAGGCGGCCGGAATATTCGCGGTCAGGTCCGGCCTGAAAACGTTCTCGAACCAGACCAGCGACGTGCCGACCATCGGAAAGGTGACGCCGCCGTTCGGCCCCTGGAACGACAGGACATAGATCACGATCATGGGGCCGTAGAGAAACAGCAGGAAGAGGCCGAACAGCGTCGCCAGCGCATAGAAGGTCCATGGCCGCGCGGCGTCGGAACCCGGAGCGTAGCCCTGCGGTACCGCTGCCACTACGCGCCCCCTAGCTCGCCAATTCCTTGCGGACATCGACCACGCGCATCATGCCCGCCACCATGATGGCGACGAAGATGACGAGAACCATGGCATTCGCCGACGCCGGCGGATACTGCATGGCCTGGATCTCGGTCGACAGCGCCGACACGATGGAGGCGCTCTGACCGCCGCTCATCGTCTTCACCACGAAATAATCGCCCATCACCTGGGTGAACACGAGCAGCGAGCCGAGCGCGATCCCGGTCTTCGACAGCGGGATGATCACCTCCACCATGGTGCGGAAGCGGCTCGCGCCGGCGTCGCGCGCCGCCTCGAGCAACGCCGGATCGATCTTCGACATCGCATTGGCGATCGGCCCCACCATCAACAGCGTGAACAGGTGCACATAAGTGAGGATGACGGCAAAATCGGAGAACAGCAGGAAATCCAGCGGATGCGCGATGACGTTGAGCTTGATCAATATCTGATTGAACGCCCCGTTGCGTCCGAGGAAGGGAATCCAGGCGATGGTGCGGATGATCCCCGAGGTCAGAAACGGGATGGCGCAGAGCACGAACAGCACGGCGCGCGTCACGCCGCTGCGAACGTGGAATATGAGGAAATGGGCGAGGAAGAAACCGAGCACCAAGGTGATCGCCCAGACGATGACGGCGAAGCGCAACGAGCTCACATAGACCCGGATCGTCGCGGGCGTCGTGAGCAGGTCGCGATAATTGTCGAAGATGAACGCCGGATAGATGCCGGTCCGGTCGTAGTCGAAGAAACTGACGACCAGAAACAGCACCGTCGGCAGCGCGAACAGAACGACCAGCACCACGGCCAACGGGCTCACCTGAAGCCACGACACCGCCTGCGGGGACATCCGTAACACCGGCAGCTTTAATTGCCGCAGCTCGCGTCCGGCTTCTGCAGTTCCCTCGGAGGTCGTCACGATGTGATGAATTCGTTCCAGCGGCGGGTCAGATAGCGATCCTCGTCCATCACCGCATTCCACACCGCGATATTGCCCATGCGCTCCCAGAATGCGCCGCCGTCGCGCGAACGTCCCGCTTTCTCCATCAGCTTGCCGAAGGGATCGGTGATGTCGGTGGCGGCGGGCTTGCCGTCGTACCAGTAGTCCCACTCGGCCTGCGTCAGGAATTTCTTGGTGGTCTCGGGCACCGGCGAATAATAGCCTTCGCGGGCGATGACGGCGCCGGGGAAGCCAGACATGTACCAGTTCATGTATTCATAGAAGCAGTCGAGCTTGAGGTCCGAAACATGCTGCATCGGCGCGAGCAGATAGCCCCAGCCGCGGTAGCCCTCTTTCAGCGGCTGGAATGTGCACGGAATGCCGCGCGTGCGCACCGCGGTGACGGCGGGCGACCACATCGACTGGATCACCACCTCGCCCGACGCCATCAGGTTGACCGACTGATCGAAGCTCGCCCAGAATGAGCGGAACTGGCCGGATTTCTTGATGTCCATCATCAGCGCGACGGTCTTGTCGATCTCGTCGCGGGTCATGTTGCCTTTGTTGGCGTATTTCAGATCGCCGCGCGCTTCGACCGCCATCGCCACGTCGATGACGCCGATGGCCGGATTGTCCTGCAGGGCGGCCTTGCCCTTGAAGTCCGGGCTGATCAGATCCGCCCAACTGGTGATTGGCCGGCCGGTCAAATCGGGCCGGATGCCGAGCGTATCGGCATTGGTGAAGGTGGGAATTCCGGTCAGCCATTCGGATGGGCCGTCGGCGAATTTCTGCCCGTCCGGACCCGTTGCATACTGAACCGAGTATGGCGCCGTCCCTTGCAGCGACACTTTGCGGCCGTCTGGATATTCACCTTTGGTGAACAGCGGAATCGTCTGACTCCAGTATTTGTATTTGCTCACCGGAACCGCCTGCAGAACGTTGCGGCCGACAAGATATTTCAAATACGGAATGCTGATGTCGGCGACATCCATGGCGCTCGATTGCGAGAGCAGGCGGTTGAGCATATCGGCGCTCTGAACCAACTGCATCTTGACCGTGAAGCCGAGGTCCTTCGTTGCCTGATCCGCGATCTGCTGAATGGCAGAGACCGGCGGCCCGGCGTGAAGCAGCGTCACGTCTTTGATGTTCTGCGCCCAGACCGTCGGAAAGCCCTTGAGGCCCACGAGTCCGGCCGCGGCGCCGGCGCCTCGCAGCAGGTTGCGCCGGGACAGCCCGCGATTGCGCTTGCGACTTTTGATGCCTCGTGTCGTGTCGCCCAGTGTCGTCTCGTCTTGTGCCGTGTTCGCTGGCATGGCTTTCATGTCCTTGCGGTGAGTCCCGGCGGGGAATTTGGCTCCGTCGTCGTTCAGGCTCTCAGCCGTCGATTCTATGCAGCCTTTCCGATCGCGCTCCGGCTCGCCATCAGCGGCATGATACGGGTCCCGAACTGCTCCATGCCGATGACGAAATCGTCGAACGTCATCATCACGCCGCGCACGCCGGGAACTTCAGCGATCTGATCGAGCATGCGCGCGACCGATGCGTAGGACCCGATCAGGACACCCGAAGTGGTCGGCAGTTTGTTGTGGCCGCTGGTCCGATAGCGGTTGGGCTGAGCCAATGGATCCTTGTTGGGATCGTCTTCGGCTTGCGCGTCGCGCCAGGCGATCGCTTCCAGATCGGTGCCGGCTTTGTAGTGCTCCCACTTGGCCATGGCGGCTTCGTCGGTCTCATCGGCAATGATCATGATGAGGATCTGCGCGCCGACATCGCGACCGCTCTTCTTCGTGGCTTCAACGAGGCGCGCGACGCTTGGTGCGAACTTCGTCGGCTCGTTGATGCCGAAGCTGGCGCAGAAATTGTAATCGCAATATTCGGCGGCGAATTTGGTACCGTTATCGCTTTGTGCCGCGCCGATGATCTTGATCGGCGCCTCCGGCATCGGGCCGAGTTGGCAATCGTCCATCTGGAAAAAATGGCCTTTGAAATCGCAGCGGCCGGTCGCCCACAATTCACGCATGATCGTCACGTATTCGGCGCAATATTCATAACGGCGCTTGTAGTGTTCCGGGCCGGGCCAGATGCCCATCTGGGTGTATTCCGCCCGCTGCCATCCCGAAACGATGTTGACGCCGAAGCGGCCGTGGGAGATCGAGTCGATCGTCACCGCCATGCGCGCGGCGAACGGCGGCGGCATCGTCAGCACCGCGACGGAAGCGAAGAGCTGGATGCGGCTCGTCACTGCGGCGAGACCGGCCATCAGCGTGAATGATTCCAGATTGTAATCCCAATATTGCGAAGGTCCACCGTAGCCGTGCAGCTTGATCATGGAGAGCGCAAAGTCGAAACCGAACCGCTCCGCCTTTTCCACGATGGTGCGGTTGAGATCGAAGGTCGGCATGTATTGCGGAGAGGTGGTGGAGACGAGCCAGCCATTGTTGCCGATCGGAAGGAACACACCGAGCTGCATTCGCGCCACTCCGCGGAAAAATAAAAGACCAGAATCGCGCAGTACCGAGCAAAATACATGCCAGTGAATTTCGACGGCAAAAGCCCGCGGATTTTCCGCCCGACCGATCATCCGAGAGGCAACCGCCTATGCATCAGGCATAGAAAGGCCGTGCAACACGGCCGTGCCGTAGTTTGGTGACCGTTTTGCCGGATAATTGCGCACGATAATTGCGCACAGGAGCGACTCGCAATGATCAATGCCGCGGCCGTGTCGAGTTGCCGATATTTCCCTTTCATTCGATGATGGACGGCCGGCACACGTTTATCGATCGAGTCCTGTCGCAGCTTTCACGGCGGATGAGATCGGAAGCGTTTCCAGAAAGGGTTGCATTGTGAACCAGGTTGACGCGAACGAGACCAACACCAACAAGACTGGCGTGAACGAGACTCGCGCTGTCCAGCCTTTCAATTATCGGGCGATCGTCGACCATCCGTCTTTTGCTTGGCCGAACGGCGCCAGGGTCGCCGTCTGGATCATTCCGAATATCGAGCACTTTCACGTTGAGATCGGCACCGGCGCGCCGGACGTTCGCAATTATTCGCGGCGCGACTATGGGAATCGTGTCGGCATCTGGCGCATCATGGATGTGCTCGGCAAGCATAATGTGCGCGGCACCGTCGCGCTCAACGGCGAAGTCGGACGTTTTTATCCCCGCATCATGAAAGCCTGCGCCGATCTGCACTGGGAATTGATGGGTCACGGTCTAACCAATTCAGTGATGCTGACCGGCATGTCCATCGAGCAAGAAGCGAAGGTCGTCACCGAAACGCGCGCGATCATCGAAGACCATGGTCAGAAGATGCGCGGCTGGCTGGGGCCGGGGCTGACGGAAACCTGGAATACGATCGATCTGCTGCGCAAAAACGGCGTCGAATACACCTGCGACTGGGTCAACGACGACCTGCCCTATCGCATGAACAACGGGCTCTACAGCATTCCCTACACGATCGAGCTCAACGACATGCCCTTGTTCAACGCGCCGTCCATCAGCATCGCCGACTTCCAGCAGAGGATTTGCGACGCCTTCGACGTCCTTTACGAGGAGGGGGCGCGCTGCCCGCGGGTCATGGGGATCGCGCTGCATCCGTTCCTCATCGGTACCCCGCATCGCATCCGCTATCTCGACAAGGCGCTGCACTACATCGGCGGTCACGACAAGGTGTGGTTTGCGACCGGCTCGGAGATCATCGCGGCGTACCGCGCGGCGGCGGGAGCCAATTCATGAGACCGCGTTACGGTAAGCTGGCCGGCTTTTCGCGTAATGTCCGCTATGGGTCATTAAGAGACGTTGCCGCGCGCCTTTCATCTGCTCTCCTTCAACCGGCAGAGCGGACGTCAATTTACCGCCTTTCGCATCAGAACGACTGTCTAGCATTCATCACAAAACTAGCCAGTTGCTCCAGCTAAAGGTTGGTTCCCAATACCTTGAACGCGGCACATCGCATCGCACGGTACCGAGCTGGCCACGATTGATGTCTTTGATGAAACGCCTGCTGCAACGACGGTCGCGAACAGTTCGACCCCCCAACCCGTTGATTTTCAGCGGACGGCCTTGACCCCTACCCTTTAACAGTTTCGCTATGCGTTCGCGCCGCGCTCGTTCGGTCCTCTAGCTGCCCAATTATCTTCTGGAGGGCCCGGATTGCGCATTTGCGGCTTGTGCAGTAGCCAAGTGCGACCGCCACTCCTTCGGTGAACCAAAACTCCGGCGCGTTATATAGCTCAGGACCGTCGAAGGTGAAGTTTTCTTCTTCAAGGGTAACAACATCGTCGCCCTCGCAAAAGTAGACGGTGCCATTGCCGTATGTCTGGCCGGATGTTTTCACGTATTTCTTGAACTTTTCTCGCTGACGCTTGGCGCTGGTCATATCTCACTCCACTATTGCCACTCACGGCAATTACTTTACACATTCGCAAATCCCAGCCTTTGAATGACTACCGCCTCCCCCTAGCGGCGATACAGGCATTCAGGCCGCCTCTTTTCTTGATAAAATTCTTTAGCTTCTTAGAGCGGCAACCGCGATCGAACGCCAGCCGAAGGACGCGCGCATATTTGCTTGTTTTTCGTCGATCCAGCCGGTCCGGCGCTACGCTCGCCACAATAACAGCGGCAAACGGGTCCGCCTTCTTAGGGACTAGCAATCCGGTTATTCGTAGCGCACGCTCGGCACGTTCAACAGCGCGTCGCTCGACCGCCCACCACTCAATTAATTCCAGCGTCGCGGTGAGGAAATCGTAGACCCGGTCCCGGCTACGATCAGCCTGCACCTTATGCCAAAGCTCATGAAGGCGTTTAATATCTTGTTTCAACGAAATGTCGGGATAAGCGACACCGCAAAAATGCTTGTAGCTTCCGATACTAGGCGTGGAGATCGGCATCGTTCGCCTCCAACCTCGGGCCTGAAGCTCGGCGACTTAGCCGAGCCTGTTGGTGACTTGCTTTTTTCTTCGTCGTCATCGTGAGTAGACGTTCTGGATGTAGGTAGCATTGCACATCCTCCGTCATAGCGAGCTTTAATGCAGCAACTTTCAGGGTATGCATATCGAGGCTACGAGGAACAGCCATTCGGTATTGTTCCTCGCTGCGAATGAAAAACCCCATGCCAACCATCATACCCGTCTAGCTTTGATCAAGCATGTAGGCCAAATGCAGAGGCATCGGAAGAGAGTGATTTTCGGGTATTGGAGCGGGATCGCCTTTTTTCACATCCCCGTCCCACAGAAAGGCACTCGCGGCGAACTAGGAAATGATCACTTTGGGAAGCATGATGGACGAACTCTTAGACCAAAAGAGCGCAGCGAAACTCTTGCGCTTGTCGGTAAGGACCCTCGAGCGGCATCGACTGGACGGTACCGGACCACGATTTTGTCGCCTCGGTCGTCTCATTCGCTATCGCCAAAACGATCTTCGCGAGTGGGTCGAAAATTCGCTCCAAACCTCAACCTCTGACGCGGCGCCCTAAGCTGTAGACGTGTTCGTCAAGTCCGGGGGCTGGCGGCGCTAGACCAAGTCGAACCCGCTTAAGAAACCGGCGCCGGCCATGTCGCAGATGCGCTTTTTGCGGACGAGCCCCGACCCAACACAACACATCCGGCAGCCGCCGCAAAATTCATTCACCGCGATACCTCGCGTGATACCCAGGTGATACCCGGCTGATTGTTACACAGCAGCGCATTCAGCTAAGCCATTGAAATAATGGCTGGGGCGCCTGGATTCGAACCAGGGAATGGCGGAATCAAAATCCGCTGCCTTACCACTTGGCTACGCCCCAATGCTCACTGGGATTGCCGACCGGGTCGTCCGCACCGGCGGTGACATCGGCGGGCCGGACCATAGCGACACACCCCCGGCGGATCAATATTTGCCGCACTGGCGGAACGGCGACGCCCGCGGCAAAGCCGAAAATCCGCTATTTTCGGCGCTGTCGGCGCCCTCGGCTCCACTTATAATGCGTCTCCTATATTAATGTGCCGAGCCGCGACGGGCGCGCGGCGGCCGCCGCAGGGGATCCATGACCGACTCGATCATTGTGCCGGAAATCGCCGTACAAGATGTGGACGCCGTCCGCATCATCCGCATGAACCGGCCGGAGAAGAAGAACGCGCTGACGCAACCGATGTATGCGGAGATGACGCGCGCCTTGGGCGAGGCCGGCGGCAATGCCGCCATCCGCTGCATCGTGCTCGCAGGCGCGCAGAACGCGTTCTGCGCCGGCAGCGATATCGGCGATTTTCAAAAACGCGCCGAGGGCGGGCTTGAACCGGTCACGGTCGATTTCCTGCATGCTCTCGCCAAGAACGAGAAGCCTTTGGTGGCGGCGGTCGGCGGCACCGCCCTCGGCATCGGCACCACCATGCTGCTCCATTGCGATCATGTCGTCGCCGCGACCGGCGCGATATTCGCGACGCCGTTTCTCAAGCTCGGACTCATTCCGGAAGCGGCATCGAGCCTCTTGGCGCCGCAACGCATGGGCCATGCGCGGGCTTTTTCGCTGTTAGTGATGGGCCGGCCGCTCTCGGCCGCGGACGCCAAAGAAGCCGGCATCGTCAACACTGTGGTCGATGCCGGCGCGTTGGACGAGACCGCGCTCCAGGCCGCGCGGGAGATCGCGGCGC
Source organism: Bradyrhizobium sp. (assembly GCA_035483915.1). GTDB lineage: Bacteria > Pseudomonadota > Alphaproteobacteria > Rhizobiales > Xanthobacteraceae > Bradyrhizobium. The sequence continues at coordinate 3,379 of DATHPL010000314.1, read as the reverse complement.
TGCCGCCAAACGCCGTCAGGCTGGCGCGCCGCCTGATGCGCAGCCAGGACGAAAGCGTCTCGGAGCGCATCGAGACCGAAGCGATGCATTTTAAGGAGCTGCTGAAATCCGACGAGGCGCGCGCCGCTTTCGCCGCCTTCTTCGCGCGCAAGAAATAGGACAAGAAAAGGGATTGGTTATGTCGCTTGCCGGAAAGACCCTGTTCATCACCGGCGCCTCGCGCGGCATCGGGCTTGCAATTGCGCTGCGCGCCGCGCGCGACGGCGCGAATATTGCCATTGCCGCAAAAACCGCGACGCCGCATCCGAAGCTAGAGGGCACGATCTATACCGCGGCCGATGAGATCGAGCGCGCCGGCGGCAAAGCATTGCCTTTGATGGTCGATATCCGCGACGAAGCCTTGGTGCAGGATGCGCTTGCCAAGACCGCCGCGCGCTTCGGCGGCATCGATATCGTCGTCAACAATGCCAGCGCCATTTCGCTCACCCCGGTCGCGCAAACCGACATGAAGCGCTTCGATCTGATGCATCAGATCAATGCGCGCGGCACCTTTGTCGTCTCGAAGCTCGCGATTCCGTATCTGGCGAAGGCCGCCAATCCGCACATTATGATGATGTCGCCGCCGCTCGACATGAAAGAGAAATGGTTCGCACCGCATACCGCTTATTCAATGGCCAAGTTCGGCATGAGCATGGTGGTGCTCGGGCTCGCCGGCGAATTGCGCCCGCTTGGCATTGCCGTCAACGCGCTGTGGCCGCGGACCTTGATCGCGACCGCCGCCGTGCAAAACCTCCTCGGCGGCGCGGAGATGATGCAGCGCGGGCGCAAGCCCGAGATCGTGGCCGATGCCGCCCATGCGGTCTTTGCCAAGCCGTCGCGCGAATTCACCGGCAATTTTCTGATCGACGATAATTTCCTTGCCGGAAACGGCGTCACCGATTTCGAGCGCTATCGCGTCGACCCGGCGCAGCCCCTGGCGCAGGATTTCTTTGTGCCCGACGATATTCCGCCACCTCCGGCATGATCCCCAAAAGCATGCCCTTGGACTTGATCCGAGGGTGGTCACCGGTTTTGGGATTAGATCATGCCCGCGTAACGCCGATTGAGGCCGGAATAATAATGTCCCTATAATCGCATCGCAGGCACCCAGCCGGACGTGCCCGACCCATGTGCCCGAAAGATGGCCGCTTCCCATGACCTATAAGGCCCCGCTTGCCGATATTACTTTCGCGCTCAAGCATGGCGCCGCGCTCACCTCCGCGATCGAGCAAGGCCTGTTCGGCGAACTCACGCTCGATGACGTCGATGCCGTGCTGGCGGAAGCCGGACGTTTCGCCGAGGAAGTCATCGCGCCGCTCAATCGCGATGGCGACAAATACGGCACGCCGTTCAAGGACGGCGCCGTCACCACGGCGCCGGGCTGGAAGGAAGCCTACAAGGCCTGGCAAGCGGGAGGCTGGAACGGGCTTGCCGCGCCGCTTGCCTTCGGCGGCCAGGCGCTGCCGCAGATCGTCAATGCCGCCTGCACCGAGATGTGGCATGCGGCTTCGATGGCCTTCGCCGACGGCCCGATGCTGACCATGGCGGCGATCGACGCACTCGACGCCCACGGCACCGACGAGTTGAAGAAGATCTATCTGGAAAAGCTCGTGTCCGGCGAATGGATGGGCACCATGCAGCTCACCGAGCCGCAAGCCGGCTCCGATGTCGGCGCCTTGCGCACGCGCGCCGAGCGCGCCGGGGACGGCAGCTATCGCGTCACCGGACAAAAGATCTTCATCACTTACGGCGAGCACGATCTCACCGACAATATTATTCACTTCGTGCTGGCGCGGCTGCCCGATGCGCCACCGGGCACGCGCGGCATTTCGCTGTTCCTGGTGCCGAAATTCCTGCTCAAGCCGGATGGTTCGCTTGGCGAACGCAATGACGTCCGCGCGCATTCCGTCGAGCACAAGCTCGGTATTCACGGTTCGCCGACCTGCACCATGATCTTCGGCGACAATGGCGGCGCTGTCAGTTACCTGATCGGCCAGGAAAATGCCGGCATGGCCTGCATGTTCACGATGATGAACCGCGCCCGCCTTGCCGTCGGCCTGCAGGGCGTCGGCATCGCTGAGCGCGCGACGCAGCAGGCGCTGGCTTATGCGCGCGAACGCAAACAGGGCCGCGAGGCCGGTACCAAGCCCGGCGAAATGGCGCCGATCATCGCGCATCCCGACGTGCGGCGCATGCTGCTGACGATGCGCGCGCTCACCCAAGCGGCGCGCGTGATCTGCTATGCGACCGCAATCGCGCTCGATCGCGGTGAGCGCAGCACGGACGAAGCCGCGCGCAAGGCCGCAGAGCAGCGCGCTTCGCTACTCACACCGGTCGCCAAGGCCTTCTCGACCGATATCGGCAACGAGGTCGCCTCGCTCGGCGTGCAGGTGCACGGCGGCATGGGCTTTATCGAGGAGACCGGCGCCGCGCAGCATTTCCGCGATGCGCGGATCGCGGCGATCTATGAAGGCACCAACGGCATTCAGGCGATCGATCTCGTCACCCGCAAATTGCCGCTCGCCGGCGGCGCCGCGGTGGCCGCGCATATCGAAGACCTGCGCGGCATCGTGCGCGAGCTCGGCGCCAGCAACGATCCGGGCTTCGGCTGGGCGCCGGTCCGGCTCAGCGATGCAGTCGAGAGCCTGTCGCGCGCCACCGATTGGCTGCTCTCCCGGCTCGAGAAGGAACCCGACGCAGCTTTGGTCGGCGCGACGCCTTATCTGCGGCTGTTCGCGCTCGCCACCGGCGGCGTTCTCCTCGCCAAGGAAGCGCTGGCGGCGCTGCGGCTCGGCGCCGATACCGCGGCGCGCGTCGCGGTGACGCGGTTTTTCGCCGAGAATTTCGCGGTTCAGGCTGGCGCCATCGAACGCACCGTGGTCGAATGCGCCGAAGGCGTGATGGGCGCCGATGCGGCGTTGGCGTCGTGACAGCCTGTCTGCCGTAGTCCGTTCAAATGCTGACCAAGGCAGACTCTTTCATTGATTGCGCGACCACCATTTTGCCTGAGAGGAATTCGAACTCAAGGACGACCCGAAGGGTCGCCGCCAACGGCGGTAGCCATAGCCCGCTTGGCTATGGCTATCCTTGACTTCGAATTCCTCTCAGGCACCGTTTGGGCGTGCAACAATGAAAAATTGGGCGCTAACGAGCGCCCAATTGCCTTCCGTCCGCCGTCGCGTGATCTTAAATGTCGCAAATGTCCACGCTTCTGATTTCGCATCCCGCCTGCCTGCAGCACATCGTGCCGCAAGGCCACCCGGAACGTCCCGACCGGCTGCGCGCCGTCGAGCGCGCGCTCGAGGCCGAGAAATTCCAGGCGCTGGCGCGCGTCGAGGCG
>DATHPL010000313.1:0-3427 GCA_035483915.1 Bradyrhizobium sp. | reverse complement strand
TTGGCCGAGCCGTTCGCGATGAGCATGCCGGCCATTTCGAAGCATCTGAAAGTTCTGCAGCGGGCCGGTCTGATCGAGCGCGGCCGCGAAGCGCAGTGGCGGCCATGCCGCCTTGCGCCGGCGCCGCTCAAGGACGCGTCGGAGTGGCTCGAGCGCTACCGAAGGTTTTGGGAGGAGAGTTTCGATCGCCTCGAGGATTATCTGCGCGAGCTGCAGAAGAAGGATCCCAAGAAAAAGGAAAACAAGAATGGCCGCAAGAAATAATGCCGCCGTCGAAACCGCCGGTCGGGCGTTCAGAGGGAGAGAGTTATGCAACTGAATCCGTATCTATTCTTCAATGGCAATTGCGCAGACGCGTTCAAGTTTTATGAAAAATGTCTGGGCGACAAAATTGTCACGATGATGACTCACGAGGGAACGCCGGCTGCCGAGCAGGTGCCCGCCAATTGGCGCGAGAAGATCATTCACGCGCGCATGACGGTCGGCGACCAGGTGCTGATGGGATCCGACGCGCCGCCTGATCGCTATGCGCCGATGAAGGGATTCGGAGTGTCCTTCGCGGTCGACAGTCCGGCCGATGCGGAGCGGATATTCAAGGCGCTGTCTGAAAAGGGCGCGGTGGGGATGCCGATGCAGCAGACTTTCTTTGCGGTCCGCTTCGGCATGGTGGTCGATCAGTTCGGCACGCCGTGGATGATCACGTGCGAGGCGGCGCAATGACTTCGGCAATCGCATCGACCGGCACCTCGGATCGCGAAATTGTCGTCACCCGCGTTTTTGGCGCGGTCGAGGGGCTGAAGCAGACACTCGGTCGTCTCGGCGAGCATTTGGCGCGTGTCAAGGAGAGCGAGCGATGACTGTTAACGCTCAAATCGAGACTGGCAATCGCGAGCTGACTATCACGCGGATCTTTGATGCGCCGCGGGCGCTCGTGTTCGAGGCTTTCAGTAAGGCGGAACATTTGAAGCGATGGTTTGCGCCTGACAGGTTTACGGTGCCGGAGTGCGAGATGGATTTCCGCGTCGGCGGAACCTATCGGCTGTCTATGCGCGGCCTTGGCCGAGACCATTGGGTCCACGGCGTTTATCGCGAAATCGTCAAGCCTGAGCGGATCGTCTGGACCGGCACCCTGGAAAACGAAGGCACTGAAACGGTGACGACGATCACGTTCGAAGAGCACGGCGGCAAGACCCGCCTGACTATGCATCAGACGTTCTCAAAGGAAACGGATTCGACACGCGGTGCGCGCGAGGGTTGGACGCAAACTCTCGAGCATCTGGCCGAATACGTAGCGACTCTTTCAAATCGATAAGCAAAGGAGAAAAAACATGGGTGCAGCAATGAATCTGGTCACCGAGCCCGCCGATCGCGTACTGGTCATCACGCGCGTGTTCGACGCGCCGCGCGAACTGGTCTTCAAAGCATGGACCCAGCCCGAGCATATGGCGCGATGGTTCGGGCCGGCCGGCTTCACCAGCAAAGTCCTCAAGCATGATCTGCGCCCCGGCGGCCAGTATCGAATCCACATGCTCGGCCCTGACGGCGATCATTGGACGCAGGGCGTTTATCGCGAGGTCGTCCCTCCCGCGCGGCTCGTGATGGTTGGGAGCTGGGCAGATGCGAACGGGAAGCCGACGCGCCCGGAGACGACGCTGACGCTGATGTTCGAAGATGTCGGCGGCAAGACCAAGCTGACCCTGCACAACGCGGTGTTCGAGTCGGTTACGGCGCGCGACCTGCACAATGGCGGATGGAGTAGTTCGCTGGATTGCCTCGCCGAGTACCTGGCGACCGTGTGATCGCAGGGAAGGAGAAGACCGATGGAGAATAACACCGCAGTAGAGCCGGCCGAGCGCATTCTAACCATTACGCGCGTCTTCGACGCTCCGCGCGCGCTGGTGTTCAAGGTATGGACCCAACCCGAGCATCTCGCGCATTGGTGGGGGCCGAGCGGCTTCAGCTTGCCGACATGCCAGATCGACCTGCGTCCAGGCGGAGCCTACCGCTTTCAGATGAGGTCGCCGACGGGCGATATCGCTTGGTGGCATGGCGTAGTTCGCGAAATCGTTGAGCCGGAGCGGATCGTCTGGACCTGCGCTGTAGACCGGGCAGACGGTACGTCAATCAGCGGCGAAACGACTCTGACGGTCACGCTGGAAGAGTACTCGGGCAAGACCAGGCTGACGTTGCACCAGGGTGTCTTCGAATCGGCCGCGATACGTGACGATCACTCGAACGGCTGGAATAGCGCTTTCGACCGTCTGGCCGAGCGTCTCGCCTCGGCATGATTCGACAAACCCCTTCAAAGAACATCGCCAAAGGAGATCGAATAATGATGAACCAGCACAAAATCGTATCGCCGGACGAATGGATCGCGGCCCGCAAGCAGCTGTTGACCAAGGAAAAAGAACTGACGCATCAGATCGATCAGTTGAACGCTGAGCGGCGCATGCTGCCGTGGGTCAAGGTCGAAAAGGAATACGGGTTCGATACGCCGGACGGCAAGAAGTCGTTGGACGATCTGTTCGACGGCCGCAGCCAGCTAATCGTCTATCACTTCATGTTTTCACCCTCGTGGAAGGAAGGATGCGTTGGCTGTTCGTTCTTCAGCGACCATGTCGACGGCGCCGAGATGCATATCAAACATCATGACGTGAGTTTCGTCGCGATTTCGCGAGCGCCGCTGGCCGCGCTAGACGCCTATAAGAAGCGGATGGGCTGGCGCTTCAACTGGGTCTCATCCGATGGCAGCGACTTCAACTACGACTTTCACGTTTCGTTCACCAAGGACGAACTGGCCCGAGGGGAAGCCTACTACAACTATGAGATGACCAAGATCTCGACCGAAGATCTGCATGGCTTGAGCGTGTTTTTCAAAGACGAAACGGGCTCCGTGTTTCTCACTTATTCGTCGTTCGGCCGAGGGGACGAGCGCGGCCTTGGCGCGTACATGTTCCTCGATCTTACGCCCAAGGGACGCAACGAAACCGGTCCCAACAAGAATCTGACGGATTGGGTGCGGCGCCACGACAAGTACGCGGAGGAACAACGGTAAATCGCGGCGGGCTTGTCGATTTTTGGGGGTGCCGGGCGACTACTATTGAGGACGGATTTTTATGCGAATCAGCAAGCATCACCTGGGCGTGGGGTTCGAGGTTTGGCATTCTCAACAGAGCTGGTTCTGGTTTGTCGCCAATACCAATCGCAACGGCGTGATTGGAGCGGCGGCGACTGAGCTGGATGCGATGCGCGACGCGCGTATGTCGATCGAAGAGATAGCCAACTCGGATGCCCGCCCGGGCTGGGAGCGTTCGCTGGTGAATCTCGCGCGGTACCTGGCTTCGTCCGATGATACGGCTGCGTAAGGAGCTGATCCGATGGAAACGCCGCAGGAATATTATCGCCACGACGGCCCGATGACGGCTCC
>DATHPL010000312.1:0-2723 GCA_035483915.1 Bradyrhizobium sp. | reverse complement strand
GTCGACCGCCGGCGGCGGAATGATCACGGCGTCTTCCGCGGCCAGCGAAGGCGCGATCTTGATGGCGGAAATCGCCAGCAAGCCGATGGCGGCGGCGTACGCGGAAAAGCGGCTGAGGGAACGGCGGGTCATGGGAGCTTGCTCCTGATTTTTGGCGGAACGAGGCCTGGCGGACGGGGTGAATTTAGGGTGGCAGTGGCGTTCGGAAAACGGCTTTCTGCCCGATCTAGCCAAGATACGTGGCAAAACCTGAAGCGTTACGGCCAAGAGCACACGAGTCCGTGAAAAAAGGCCGTTTTTCAGCGGTATCACGGCCCGAAACCAGCGGAAGAGACGATATCAAACCACGATCGAGAGCCGTTTGGCCGCCCGCGTCACGCCGGTATAGAGCCAGCGGGCCCGGCTGTCCTGGAACGCAAAGCTCTCGTCGAACAGCACCACATCGTCCCATTGCGAGCCCTGCGACTTGTGCACGGTCAGCACATAGCCATAGTCGAACTCGTCATAGGGTTTGCGCTGCTCCCACGGGATCGCCTCGATCCCGCCTTCGAAGCAATCGCAACGGACGGATACTTTCGTCACCTTGTGACTGAATTCCTCGTCGGGCGCGAGCCGCAGGCTGACGATGCGCGATTTCGATCGCGATGCGTTGCGTGACTTCACGCGCCACAGCCCGCCATTGAACAGGCCTTTCTTGCGGTTGTTGCGCAGACAAACCAGCTTGTCGCCGGCAACCGGCAAGGGATCCTCGATGTGCTGCTTCTGCCGCATCCGCATATTGTAGGCGCGGCGGGTGTTGTTGCGTCCCACCAGCACCTGATCGGCCTGCATCACGCGCTCCGGATCAAGGTCGCCGCGCGATACGATTTCGCTCTCGCCGTAGCGGCCGATCTCGAGCTCCCGGCCCTCGCGGATATCCATCGACATCCGGACGATCGGATCGTCCTGGGCCTGGCGGTGCACCTCGGTCAGCATCGCGTCGGGTTCGCTACCGGTAAAAAAGCCGCCGCCCTGGATTGGCGGCAACTGCGCGGGATCGCCGAGCACCAGCAGCGGACAATCGAACGACATCAGGTCGCGGCCCATCTCGGCGTCCACCATCGAACATTCGTCGATGATGATCAGCTTCGCCTTCGAGGCCGGCGCATCGTCCCACAATTCAAAGCTCGGCTGCTCGACGCCGGATTCGCGGGCGCGGTAGATCAACGAATGGATCGTGGAGGCGTTGTCGCAACCCTTGTTGCGCATGACAAGCGCGGCCTTGCCGGTGAAGGCAGCGAATTTCACCTCGCCGTCGACATCTTCCGCGATGTGCCGCGCCAGCGTGGTCTTGCCGGTGCCGGCATAACCAAACAACCGAAACACCGGCGGCGTGCCGTTCCGCCCCGGCTTGGCTTTTAGCCAGTCGGCGACGGCCTTTAGCGCGGAATCCTGATGTGGCGTGAAGCTGGTCATGGGGTTCGTTTGGAGGGCCAACGTGGCGACTCAGGCGAAGCTGCAAAGCTAACCATTCATGCCGCCGGCGCAAGCCGGCTTCCGTGCCACGGAAAGCACTTCGGCTAGACTCCCCGTTGGTCGTGAATAGACTGCCGTCAACAAATAAAGCCGGTCCGCGGGGAGGCGTCATGAAGTTCGGCATCTTCTATGAGCTGCAATTGCCGCGCCCCTGGCAGGCCGGCGACGAACTCAAGCTCTATCAGGATGCGCTGACGCAACTGGAGACCGCCGACCGACTCGGCTACGACCATGCCTGGGTGGTGGAACATCATTTCCTGGAAGAATATTCGCACTCCCCGTCGCCGGAATCCTTTCTGGCGGCTGCCAGCCAGCGGACCAAAAACATCCGGCTCGGCCACGGTATTTTTCAGCTCACCACCAATCATCCCGCGCGCGTTGCCGAACGCATTGCGGTGCTCGATCTGTTGAGCCGCGGCCGCTGCGAATTCGGCATGGGCGAGAGCGCCTCCATCACCGAGCTGACGCCGTTTTCGCGCGACATGGAAACCAAGAAAGAGGTGTTTGAGGAGGCTGTCCGGGCGATTTTCCCGATGTTTCGGGACGGCGGCAGCGAGCATCACGGCAAATATTTCGATATTCCCTTGCGCAATGTGGTGCCGAAGCCGGTGCAGAAGCCGCATCCGCCGCTGTGGATGGCCTGCTCGCAATTGCCGACCATCGAACGTGCAGGGCAAAACGGCTTCGGCGCGCTCGGCTTCCAGTTCGTCAGCGCCGATGCTGCGCATGCCTGGGTGCATGCTTATTACAACGCCATCACAAAGCGGTTGAAGAAGCTCGCCGACTACGAGATCAACCCGAACATGGCGCTGGTGTCGTTCTTCATGTGCGCGAAGTCCGATGAAGAAGCGCGGCTACGCGCCGACGGCGCCACGTTTTTCCAGTTCGCACTGCGCTTTTACGGCGCCTCGCAGGACCGCCAGCGTCCGCCGCCAGGTGCCGTCAACATGTGGGACGAATACAACAAATGGAAGCGCGAGAATCCGCAAGCGCAGGAGGCGGCGCTGCGCAGCGGGCTGATCGGCTCGCCGGAAACGATCCGGAAAAAGCTGCGGCGGTTCCGCACTTCGCATATCGATCAGGTCATCCTGCTCAATCAGGCAGGCAAGAACAGCCATGAGCACATCTGCGAATCCCTGGAATTGTTCGCCAAGGAAGTGATGCCGGAGTTCCAGAACGACCCGGAGCACGAGGTCTGGAAGGCCAGT
>DATHPL010000311.1:0-4693 GCA_035483915.1 Bradyrhizobium sp. | reverse complement strand
CCGTCGGGCAATGGCGCGATCGAGCCTTCACCCTTTGAGCAGGCGATGTTGGCCGCCACCCCGGAGCGGGCGGTGCCCGCGAGCGAGCCGGCAGATACGCCGGTGCTGGTAGAGCAGGATAATGCGCCCACGCTCCCGCCGGTGGTCGATGCGGCTCCTTCGCCGCCACCGGCTGCTGCGGCTCCAACTACGCCCCCGGCCGCGGCCATGGCTCCGCCATTGTTTCGCGCCCGCGCCGATATTCCCGCCGCGAGCGAGAAGCCTCAGCCTGCAGTTCCGCCAGTCATTCCAATTATACGGCCGCCCGACGATCCCGGTGTCGACGACGGAACCGAGCCGGACGAATTTGCGGAGTTGCCCGCACCCGGCCAAACCGGGGGCTGGCGCGGCTTTCTCTCCCGCATCCGGGGCTGATTCGAAAACATCGCGCCCAAACAAGGAGATGGCCCCGAGCCGGGCGGTCCTCCGCCGCAGCTCGATCGGGCGCCAGCGTTTTTCTTGCCAAGCGCGGCGCTGCCCGATATCAGGTGCGGGCGTTTTCAGGCGAACCGACCGGCTTACGGACAAACTTCCCGATGCCTCAGGAAAACGCTTCGAAGTGATGGTCCGCCGCAATAGCTCAGTTGGTAGAGCACGTCATTCGTAATGACGGGGTCACAGGTTCGAGTCCTGTTTGCGGCACCATTCTCCGTTTAATCCGAAGCTTTCGAAATCGCTTCCTCGATCGACACGAGGTCGACGTTGACTTTCTGTCGCACCACAGGCGCTTTTGACCACCCCGAAATCGTGCTAAAGCTTCCGACGGCAGCTAAATCAAGCAGTTGATTTAGCTATATTTTTGGCGGCGCAAAGAGTCCTGCTTCCTCGGCGCCATGATTTCTTCCCACCAAAGGTCGAGGTTCGGCGCGCTTAGAAAAAGAGCGACAGGGAGTGGAGCAGGGGTGGTCAACATCCTCGGAATCAATTCGGTATATCACGAGTCCGCTGCGGCGTTGCTCGTCGATGGCGAACTCGTCGCCGCCGCCGAGGAGGAGCGGTTCAATCGCATCAAGCACGCCAAGGAAGCCGATTGGGATAACCCGCACCAACTGCCGGAGCGCGCGATCCGCTTTTGCCTGAAACAGGCAGGCCTCACCGCCCGCGATATCGACCATGTCGCCTATTCGTTCGACCCGAAGCTCCGCCGGAAACGATATCGCGCCGAGTGGTGGGGGCGGAAGGTCGAGGAAACCTTCCAGCTGCGGCTCGGTCAGGTGCAAAGCGCTTTCGAAGAGCTTCTTGGACGTTCGCTCGGGCAGCGATTCCATTTCGTGCCCCACCATCTGGCGCATGCCGCTTCGGCGTATTTTCCGTCCGGCTTCGATCGCGCCGCCATCCTCACCCTCGACGGGATCGGCGAATCGGCCGGCTCCTCGCTGGCCAAGGGCGTCGGCACGCGGATCCAGTCCATCGAAACCTTCGAGTACCCGCACTCGATCGGTTTCATGTGGGAGGAGTTCAGCGTGTATCTCGGCTTCTCGAACTACGACGCTTCGAAAGTCATGGGCCTCGCGGCTTATGGCAACCCGGAAGTTTTCCGCCAGACGTTTCAATCGATCTTGCGCGCCGAGGCGGAGAACTACGGAATAGCCCAGGATTTCCTGGGTGTGCAGCCGGACAAGTTCGCCAGAATGGAAACGATGTTCGGTCCGCCGCGCGGCATGGATGATGAAATCCTGCCGCGGCATGCCGATATCGCAGCCGCCTTGCAGGCGGCGACGGACGCCGCGGTCATGGCGCTGGTACGACGCGCCAAGCGCAAGGTGCCGTTCGAAAACTTATGCATTGCCGGCGGCGTCGCGCTCAATTGCGTGACCAATGAAGTGATCACGCGATCCGGCGAATTTGCCAACGTGTTCATCCCGTCCGCACCGCACGATGCCGGCACCGCGATCGGCGCCGCAATGGTCGCGCATGGCGCTACGCAGAAAAAGCCCTTGCAGCGCGGCTATTCGACGCCGTATCTCGGGCCTTCGTTCAAGCGGGGTGATATTCTGGCGGCGGTCAAATCGGCTGGTCTTAACGCGCGGCGTAGCAAATCGCCTGCGCGCGATGCAGCCGACATGATCGCCGACGGCAAGATCGTCGCGTGGTTTCAGGGCCGCATGGAGTTCGGACCGCGCGCGCTCGGCAACCGCTCGCTGCTCGCCGATCCGCGCCGGCCGGAGATGCGCAATATCCTCAATCAAAAGGTCAAGCACCGGGAAGACTTCCGCCCCTTCGCGCCGAGCGTGATGGCCGAACACGCCGACGAATGGTTCGAGGTTGGCGCGCATTCGCCGAGCCACGCGTTCATGCTGTTTGCACCGGATGTTAAGCCTGAGCAACGCGACCGTATCCCCGCCGTCGTCCACAAGGATGGCACCGCCCGCGTGCAACTCGTGAGCCGCAAATCGAATCCGCGCTTTCACGAGCTGCTATCCGCCTTCTTCGCCAAAACCGGCGTCCCGCTCGTCGTCAACACCTCGTTCAACGACAGCGAGCCGATCGTTTGCACGCCCACCGACGCGATCGTCACGTTCCGCAAGTCCGGCATCGACGCGTTGTTTATGGACGATATGGTTCTGGTGGCGCGGAACTGACCCGGTCAATCATGGCTCATCAGTCGGTGCGCGGCTTCTTCTGCGTCTTTCTAGTGTGGATGGGTGTTCTCGGCACGGCGCCGGCATCGGCCGATCCCGCCGATCTCCTGCTCGTCAATGGCAAGATCATCACGCAGGACGCTTCCTCATCGGTGAGCGCAGCGCTTGCGATCGAGGCCGGCCATGTTGTCGCCACCGGCAGCGCGACAGAACTTCGCAAGCTCGCGGGGCCTTCGACCCGGGTGATCGATCTCGGCGGCCGCACGGTAATTCCCGGCCTCATCGATTCCCACATTCACGCCATTCGCGCCGGCTTCCGTTATGCGACCGAAGTGAATTGGGAGGGCGCGACCAGTTTTGGTGAAGCCTTCGAACGCCTCAGGTCGGCCGCCGCCCACGCCAAACCGGATGCGTGGTTGATCGTCGCCGGCGGATGGACGCCGCGCCAGTTTGCCGAGAACCGGCGGCCGACCGATGCGGAGATTGCAGCAGTGGCCTCCGGCCATCCCGTCTACATCCAGCTCTTCTACGGCTATGCGCTGATCAATGCGGAGGGTCGCGAGAGGCTAGGTTTGAAGACCGAGGCGGATCTGCCCGCAGGCGCGAAGTTCGAGCGCGACCGCGAGGATCATGCGAGCGGCTGGATCGTCGGCAACGGCGCTGCGATCGTCTCGCTCTATTCGCGCCTGCCCAAACCGCAAATGGACGACGCGATCGAGGGTACCCGCCAATTCCTGCGCGAATTGAGCAGTTTTGGACTGACCGGTGTGATCGATCCGGGCGGACATAACCTGGCGCCGGAAGATTATGCGGCGTTGTTCCAGTTGTGGCGCGCGCAGGAATTGCCGCTGCGCGTGGTCTACAGCATTTTCGCGCCGCATCCGGGCACGGAGTTGGAGGACTTTCAGGCCGCCACGCAATTCCTGCCGATGGGTGCGGGTGACGATTGGCTGCGCTTCAATGGCATCGGCGAATGCATCACCTGGGGCATGTACAACAACGACACGCCCAGTGAGGCCGACAAGGAAGCCTTTTACCGCGTGGCGCGCTGGGCCGCGGACCGGGGCTTGACGCTGACCGTTCATTGGAACAACGAACGCTCCGCTCATTATCTGTTGGATGTGCTTGAGCGCGTCAATCGCGAGGTTCCAATCGCGCCGTTGCGCTGGTCGATCGCGCATCTTAACGACGCTTCTGATGCCTCATTGCAACGCATGAAGGCGCTTGGCGTCGGCTGGCTGATGCAGGACGGACTTTATTTCGCAGCCCCCTCTTACATCGCCGAGCGGGGAGAAGCGCAGATGCAGCGCTCGCCGCCGATCGGTTCGGCACTCCGGCTCGGCCTGCGCGTGGGCGGTGGTACCGATGCCAATCGGGTGATGGTCGAAAATCCCTTCGTGTCGCTGCGCTGGATGCTCGATGGTCTCACCGTCGATGGGGTCGAGACTCGCGGGCCAAAGGAGATTCCGAGCCGCGACGAGGCGCTTCGCATCTATACGGAAGGAAGCGTCTGGTTTGCACATGATGAAAATCGCAGGGGCCGCTTGACACCTGGGATGCTCGCGGACCTCGCTGTGCTCAGCGATGACTATTTTACGGTGCCCGTTTCCGACATTGCGAAAATCAAATCGCTGTTGACGATAGTCGGCGGTCAAATCGTCTATGCATCGGGCCCTTTTTTCGGCCTTGAATCTCAGAATCGCTGACTCGTCGTTCGCTTGCTGCCGAGAAACGCGAACGGTGTTGCTGCGAAAATAGAATTAGAACAAAACTAAGTCATAGCGCCGTTCCATCCCGGGATGATCGCGCCTAAAGTCGCGAGCCTTGCATCAAGAGACCTTACGAATCAGAGGTCCTCGCAAACCGCGGCGCGCCGTCTTATGGCGGCGGCGATGCGCAAGGGGGGAGACGAGGGGGAGAATGGCGACATTTCTGGTTATCCTGCACGGCCTTTTGGCCGTTGCGCTGCTCGGCAGTATCACGCATCAGGCGGTTGCCGTTGTCTGGCCTTCGCGAAACAAAGTTGGATTCACCAACGCCTATCGGGCGGTGTCGAGCCGAGTCTACGTCAA
>DATHPL010000310.1:0-8763 GCA_035483915.1 Bradyrhizobium sp. | reverse complement strand
TGACGTCTGTCATGATTGTATCTCCAAAAGGTGATTAAGCCGTCTGGCTTGTCCATGGAGATAACCTCGACGCCATTACCGGGCCCTGTCGGGAGAATTAACATTTCCTGTGCGGGGAATTAATTCGCCGTAACGCTGCGCTTGAGCTGTTTTGAAAATTGAATCCTGAAACGTGGACTGGCCGGATCATGCGATCCGGCCAGTCAAGTGATCCTCAGGTGTTGCTAGAGCATCGTCCAGCCGAGGATGGCGAGCAGGACTAAGACGATGAAGGGCGGCAACGCGCGAGGGTGTTCGCGGTGATAGATGACGATTGCGACCGCCGCGAACATGATGACGCCGCCCAACGCGATGCCAAGGGGCCTCGTTACCGTTTCCGGCAACAGCAACGCCACCAGCAGCTCAAGGCCGCCCGAGACGAACTGAAACCAGTCCGGGTAGCCCCAGCGTTCATATTCGGGGCCGACCTTCTTCACCGCGAAGGTGTTGATGACGAAGCCGAGCGCGAAGAAAGCGGAAAGCGCCCACGCCAGTCCTTGAAGCCAGGATATCGTGCTCATTTCGATACCTCATGATTTCGGAGGAAGCGGGCGGCCTGTTCGATCGATTCCATGCCCTCGTCCAGCATCGGCGCGAACAACTGCATGCCGTGGCACATGCCGTCGAAGATGGTGAGTTCGGTGCTGACGCCGGCCGCCTTCAGACGCGCGGCAAGCGTGGTCGAGTCGTCATGCAGCCGCTCCCAGCTTCCGACATGCACGAGCGTCGGTGGCAGCCCGCGGAAGTCCGCATAAAACGGCGTCACGTCCGACGATATATGGTCGCCGTTCTTGAGATAGGCCTGCTTGAACAGGTCGAGCATTGGACGCAACACAATCGGATCGTCGGTGATGCGGCGATAGCTTTCGCCTTCCTCGGTAAAGTCGAGCCAGGGCGAGAACACCGCGAGCGCGCGGGGCAAGGGCAGCTTGGCATCGCGCGCGACGCATATTGGATCGGCCACATCCGCATTTTTCGAAATGGCACGAGTATTGCTTCAAGCCAATGAGATGCAGAGGTCTTCTTCCGTTGGTTCCTTGATGGTGGGGAGCCTCACGGGCCCGGGCCTGGTCACGAGAACTTTATTCCTTCGTTACCGCCCGCAGAACTTTAAAGTGGATGCAGAGCTACCAGATTAAACTTGGAATTATGCTCATCATCTAATGATGATCATACTCTCTTACTGAAGTTTGGAGCTGACATGGGCGAGGTTATTCGATTTATCCCGAAGTCTGAGCGCGAGCGAGGCCGTTTAATTCGGGAAGCTCGTGCGATATATGACAGCATCTTCCCACCGTCCGAACCGGTCGGTGAGCAGCGGGACAAGATCATCGGCGCCAATGCGTATCGCGGCGACGCGGTTCGCCTGTCATGATCAAGATCATCGCCGTGCTCTGCAATCTCTCGTCTCCAGCCACGTGCCACGAGCAAACCGTCACGACATCGGACTTCGCCGATGTCTCGATGCAGTCGTGCCTGATGGGCGCGCCGCAACTCGCCGACTGGATGAAGCTGCATCCGGCCGAGCGCCTCGCAGGATGGCGTTGCGTGTTCGGTAAACAGGATGGCAGGGGAGCCTAGGCTTAAAAGCAACCTTTCCCGGATGGTTCAACCGCCTTGCCCGCGCCTCATGCCGTTGGCGACAGCCCGGAAGCGGACCATCGGTATTCAGCCATGATACGCAAACAGCTCGATGGGATCGTTGAAGCCGCGCACGGGATATTCGCCGACGCGCTCGAGATCGAAATCGCTTTTGACGAGATCGGCGAACGCCTGGGATAGCAGCACGTTTTTTCCCAATTGTTTGGTGAGCGCTTCGAGGCGAGAGGCCATGTTGACCGCGGGACCGATGACGGTGAAGTCGAGGCGGGTGCTCGACCCGATATTACCGTACATGACGTCCCCGACGTGGACGCCGATGCCGTACCTGAGCGGCGCAGCACCGGCCTCGCCGTTCTTCTTGTTCAGGGCAATCATGGCCTGACGGGCCTCGGTCACGGCATGCAGCAGATTTGCGCAAGCGTTGGGCTGGTCGAGCGGAAAGATCGCGAGCAGGCCGTCGCCGATGAATTTCAGGATTTCCCCGCCATGTCGCGCAATCGGCTCCGACATCGCGTCAAAATAGCCGTTGAGCAGATCGATCACATCGTCGCGCGGCCAGTTGTCCGAGATATGTGTGAAATCGCGCAGGTCGCAGATCATGATGGCCGCGCGGACCGTCGTGCCCGTTCCGCGCCGTGTCGCGCCGGCCAGAATGAGCTCTCCGGCGTGCGAGCCGACATAGGTTTCGAGCAGCGTCCGTGCCAGGCGGTTCTTGACACGGATTTCGCTGACCAGTGCCAGGATAGGCAACAGCTTTAACAGGCTGGCGATCTGCGTATCGTCGAAACCGCCGGGACGGTCGGTCGCAAAGGTCACGACATGCCGCTTGCCGAGCGTATGGTAGAGCGGCCACGCCACATAATCGGTCAGGCCCATCGCCCGCATCTCGTCATAGACGGCGTGCTTGCGGCCGAGCGCAGGGTCGCGCGCGAGATTCTCGCGCACTTCGGTCGCGCCGTCATGGATTTCGGAGACCGGACTGCCGATGTATGAGGGTCGCTCCCTGACATCGTGGTCCGCTCGCGTCATCTCGGTGCCGGGCACGCCGTCGGCCCACATGATCTTGGCGCCGAGCCACTGCGGATGCTGGATCACCACATGGAGCGTCGCGCGCTTGAGGGGGATGCCAGCGCGCTGCAACCGGAGGCACATCTCGGCAAAGATGTTGTCAATGAAGCGTTCATCGCGCGCGTCGTTGGTCAGCCAGTGCAGGACATCGCTGTCGGAATACGCGGTGGCGGGATCGATGTCTGGCGGCGCGTTCATATCTTGCTCCAGGGATGACCCGTGTCGGATATGTCGTGTCTCGGCGGGTGCAGCGCAAGATTGCTATTTAGTCTCGGCGGGAGGATGCTGTCACCGGGCACTATGGAGAGCAGCATGAGCAAGGCCGGTCTCGACAATCGCCACCGCAACCACGATGGTGAAATCAGCCACAAGCATGGCAACACCCTCATCGGTACGTTGCGCAAGATCTATGGGCCAGGTTTCGCTGCCGGTTATCCCGCGACCGAGATGCTGAGCGAAGTCCTGACTCAACTGAACGAGACGTCACTCAGCCAGCTTCGCCGCGATCATGAGACCGGCCATCTCGGACACAAGATCGCCAAGGCATCGAAATAGACGCAGAAGCTGCGCTCAACCATAACGATCAACTGAGGTCGACCACTGGTGGGGACTGTAAAGAGTTACCCGCCACCGCGCCGGCTCCAAGTTCCAATCTATTGCATCGCAGCGGATGTCGCGACGAAAGGCGGGCAATCTTTAATTGCTCTTGCGAAAATTCTGTATCTAGAATGATGGCCGTAAAGGTTGGCTTTTGGGAGGAAGCGGCCATGACAGGAGCAGTTTTTCAGCCGGAACTGATTGAGTTGATGAGGTCGGTTTTAGAGGAAGCGACCGCAATGCTTCCGGAAGCGAAGCGAACATCAACCATCAAAGCCGACATCGCCTCTGAAATCCTTGCCTGTGCTGCCAAAGGGGAGCGTGATCCGATAGTTTTGAGATCGGTGGCGCTCTCTGCCGCCGTAGACTGCACGCGCTATTCGCACGACATATCGGAGGATCGGCGGGCCGTGTAAGCCCGCGCCAGCCTCGTCGGTGCTCTAAAGCGCAACCGGCGTGTAGTTGGAGCCCGGCTGACCGGCCAGTTCTACAGTTCCCGACGCGATCCGATGGCGGATTTGCCCATCGGGCAAATCAGTGCGCGCCGCGCGAGGCCCGTGTCCATCCCCTCCGCAAAAAATATTTCGCTTCGCTGTTTGCTAGAAACAGCAATATCGATTCCGGCTGTCCCGCCTCGCAATCCAAGAGGGGCGTATCGCGATCGTCACGAACGTGGAGCGCGGGATGCGGTGGACGCACGTGGCGGCAATTGACGATGCTGTCGCTCGCGGACGGTGAAGTCGTGTGGTCCTGATATCCCGACGCTGATATCAAGTTGGCGGCAATGCTTGCGCATTGCGCTGGCGATGGTGGCAAGAAAGCCCGGCTCACCAGGGAGAGCACGAAATAAGCCGTTAAAACCATTGCGCAGGGAAGGCCGGAAGCAATCCGGTGAACCTGTGGTGACTAACTTGCGTGTTTTCTATTCTTGCACGCAAGGCTGCGGGTGCATCCGGCGCCCGGCTTTCCCTGCGCCCTCTCTGTAGAGGGGCAATGTCGATGCATCACCCCGGGCGCAGTCCGCGCCGTGGGACGGACGGCGTGCTTGTTCGGCCGTTTGGAAAGTGAATGATCAAGTCGATGCCGACTTACCCTTTCCTTGACGCCACGCGGCAATTTGCAACAGTAATCGCGGCAACGTCGGATGGCATAGCGCGAGTGGAGGACTCCCATGACCCGGAGAGCGATCAATTTCTCGGAAAAATTCGGTCTGTTTGACGAGCAATGGGCGCCCAAGGTCGTCGCGGAAATGAACAACTATCAGTTCAAGATCGTGAAATTATGCGGCGATTTCATCTGGCACGATCACAAGAATACCGATGAAACCTTCATCGTGATCGAGGGTAATCTGCGGATCGATTTTCGCGATGGATCGGTCAATATCGCCGCCGGCGAGATGTTTGTGGTTCCCAAAGGCGTCGAGCACAAACCTTATGCGAGGGATGAAGTTAAGCTGCTGCTGATCGAGCCGCGTGGTGTTCTGAACACCGGCGACGAAGAGACGAGCGAGCGCACGGCCGCGAACGACGTCTGGATTTGAGGCTGTGCCAAAGCCCGACTGATCGGGAGGCTTGACAAACCAATATCCCGTTGGTTATGGATAAATCAATAACCACTGAGTTATTGATGGCGATGCCAAACACCCACGATATGCTGTTCCGGACGCTGGCCGATCCGACCCGGCGAGCGATTTTTGAACGATTATGCCGCGAAGGCGAGCAGACGGTGGCGGCGCTCACGGCCCGCTCCGGCGTCTCGCAACCGGCGGTCTCCAAGCACCTTGGGCTCTTGAAGCGGGCGAAGCTGGTGCGTGACCGGCATGAAGGCCGCCAGACCCACTACAGCGCGCAATTGAACGCGCTGGCGCCGCTGATCGACTGGACCAGCCAGATGACCGGCTTCTGGCAGAGCCGGTTCGATCAGCTCGAGAACCTGCTGAAAAGGATGGACCAATGAACCAACAAGCGATCGAGACCCGCTCTGTCGTCGTCGAACGGGAATTCGCCTTCCCGCCTGAAAAACTCTGGCGCGCGCTGACCCAGCCGCACCTGATCGAGGAGTGGCTGATGAAGAACGACTTCAAGCCGGATGTCGGTCATCGTTTCAGTCTTCGCGGAGATTGGGGTGGCGTACTGGATTGCGAGGTCCTCGCCATCGAGCCGAACAGGACACTCTCCTACACCTGGAACCATCCGCACGAAGACGCCGCCTACAACCTGACGAGCGTGGTGACCTTTACCCTCACGGCGACCAGCACCGGCACCCACCTGCGCGTGGAACAGTCGGGCTTCCGTGCCGATCAACCGAAGGCCTTCGGCGGCGCCAAATTTGGCTGGCAGAAGTTCCTGGAGAACCTCGATCAGCTACTGGCGCGGAACGATTGACCTTCACGAGCACCGCCAAAATAAGGACCGCCAACTTTTCATGAGAGAATCGACGATGCGTTTGATCGTTCGCTGGATTCACATCATCTGTGCCATTCCGATCACGGGCTATATCTATAGTCCGTTCGCGGTCCTTCCGGATTATGCTCCGCCGACCCGGTTCGTGTTCTTTCCGGTCATGCTGCTTTCCGGCCTATGGATGTGGAAAGGCCATTGGCTTCGACAACTGATTTCGCGAAGATCGGCTCGAGTTCAGAAAGTATGATCGCATGGATGCATCGGAGCAGATCGATAAATTGATCGCGGGGATTGCCGACTGGCGCGGCAAGACCCTGGCCAGCGTCCGCAAGACTATCCTTGCGGCGGATAACGAGATCTTCGAGGAATGGAAGTGGATTGGAAGTCCGGTGTGGTCGCGCGACGGCATTGTCGCGGTCGGCAACGCCCACAAGGGCAAGGTGAAGCTGACCTTCATGTATGGGGCAAAGCTCGCCGATCCCGACAAGCTTTTCAATGCGGGCTTCGAGGGCAACGAGCGGCGCGCAATCGATTTTTTTGAAGGCGATAAGGTCAACGTATCAGCGCTGCAAAATCTCATCCGCACCGCGATCGAATATAACAAAACCAAAAGAGCGAAGAAGAAAGCGCCGGCGGCAACGACAGCAGGCAAGGCTGGAGTAGGCAAGGTTGGAGCAGGCAAGGCTGGAAAGCGATGACGTCGGCCATTGATCACGCGGCCGTGCCGGGCTAACTGGCTGACATCGGAGGTTCGATGAATGCAGAACGCTGACCCCACGGTCACGACGGGTTTTGGCCGGGAATGGTCGACCTTCACGCAAAGTGATCAGTCGCTGGAGAGGGCCGAGCGCGAGCGGTTGTTTGCCGAGTATTTCCGGATCTTCCCCTGGTCCGAATTGCCCGCCCAGGGCGAAGGCCTCGATGCCGGCTGCGGGAGCGGCCGGTGGGCGTTTCTGGTGGCGCCGCGGGTTGGACGCCTTCACGTGCTCGATGCCAGCCGCGAGGCGCTGGAGGTCGCCAAAGCTAACTTGGCCGGGCAGGGGAACGTTGCCTTTCACTACGCGAGCGTCAGCGATATTCCGCTGGCCGATCATTCGCTCGACTTTGCCTATTCCCTCGGCGTCCTGCACCACGTCCCCGATACCGCCGGCGCCATCAGGCATATCTGTTCCAAGCTCAAGCCGGACGCGCCGTTCCTGATTTATCTTTATTACGCGCTCGACAATCGCCCCGCCTGGTTTCGCGCTATCTGGCAGGTAACGAACGTGGCGCGAATGGCCATCGCGAGGCTGCCGGCGAGGCTCAAGCTGTTTGTCAGCGAATTGATTGCGGCTGTGATCTATTGGCCGGTCGCGCGGCTCTGCGCCGGCTTAAGCAAGCTCGGTCTGTCGACGCGCTTGATACCGCTGGAAGCCTATAAGGACCGAAGCTTCTACACCATGCGAACCGACGCCTATGACCGGTTCTGCACCTCGCTGGAGCAACGCTTCACGCGGAAGCAGATCGCAGAGATGCTTGAACAGGCGGGCTTCGATCGGATCGTTTTCTCGGATCAGGTTCCATTCTGGTGCGCGGTCGGCAGGAAGAAATCGGCGGGGGACTGATTTACCCATGGCGCTTTGGACGCCTTCATAAAAAAATCGCCCGGTCTCGCCGTCCGCCTGTCGGTTCCAGCCCCTGTCATTCGTCTTCCACCCAGTGAGAGCCGAATTGGAGATCAGAAATGGAAAAAACTCGCTATCGCTGGGTGATCGTCGCGGCCGGAGGCCTGTTGGGCTGTGTGGCGATCGGCGGCATGTTTTCGTTACCCGTGCTGCTGCAGCCGATCGCGCGGGACACCGGCTGGTCCGTGACCGGCGTGTCCAGCGCCATGACCATCGGCTTCCTGGCGATGGCACTGACCAGCATGGTTTGGGGCACCTTGTCCGATCGGTTCGGACCGATGCCGGTGGTGTTGACGGGCTCGGTGGTGATTGCGGCGAGCCTGGCACTGGCGAGCCTGGCGACATCGCTGCTCGCCTTTCAATTTCTTTTTGGCGTGATGGTAGGCGCGGCGACCGCCGCGATCTTTGCGCCTACGATGGCCACTGTGACCGGCTGGTTCGATACCCATCGCAGCCTCGCGGTGTCGCTGGTATCGGCCGGCATGGGCATGGCGCCAATGACCATGTCGCCACTGGCGGCATGGCTGATCTCTCAATATGACTGGCGAACGTCGATGCAGATCCTGGCCGTTGTCGTCGCCGCGATCATGATTCCGGTCTCGCTTCTGATCCGCCGCGCACCGGCGCTCGATGCGCCTGCCGCGACGTCCAATGGTGAAGCGCCGCCGGCGGAGATGTCGTTGGGCGAGGCGTTGCGCTCGCCGCAATTCATCATCCTGCTCGCAACCAATTTCTTCTGCTGTGCAACCCATTCGGGCCCGATCATCCATACCGTGAGCTACGCCGTCAGTTGCGGGATTCCGATGATCGCGGCGGTCACGATCTATAGCGTGGAGGGCCTTGCCGGGATGGGCGGCCGCATCGCCTTCGGCCTGCTCGGCGACCGCTTCGGCGCCAAGCGCGTATTGGTGACCGGCCTGTTATTGCAGGCGTTTGGCGCGCTGGGTTACGTCTTCGCGCAGCATCTGGCCGAATTCTACGCTGCGGGTGCTTTGTTCGGCTTCATCTATGCCGGCACCATGCCGCTTTATTCGGTGCTCGTGCGCGAGAACTTTCCAATACGAATGCTCGGCACGGTGATCGGCGGCCTGTCGATGGCCGGAAGCCTCGGCATGGCGACCGGTCCCATCGCGGGTGGCCTGATCTACGATACGTTTGGGAGTTACGCCTGGCTCTATATCGGCTCCTGGGCCGTCGGGCTCGGCGCCTTCTTCATTATCCTGACCTTCAGGCCATTTCCCAGGAATGAGGCGGAGCCCGCCGCCGTTCCAGCATAGGAACCAACTGGCAACGCACGTGTAAAGCGCCGTCGGTCGGGAAGGCCGGCGGCGATTATTTTCGGCAGGGCCTGACTCCTTTTCGGCGGCTCAAACGTCTTTGCTGCATCAGAC